>NZ_JANHZQ010000048.1:0-29988 GCF_041414725.1 Alteromonas sp. DY56-G5
ATGAGCCGTATACGAGGCCCGTATGTACGGTTCTGTGAGAGGGATGAGGCGGTGACGCCTCACCCTACTCGATGTGCCTGCCGATCAGCGCTGGATGATGCGCGGATACTTTTCGCTTACGTAAAAAGAAACCCGCTATGAAGCGGGTTTCTTTTTAAACGCGATTGTTGCGACGCTGGTATGCTAAAGCTAATGGCTTTTCATCTGTGATGTCGCGCCGCTGCTAATTACTTCGCAACCTGCTGGTGAAGCTTGATTAGGTCAGGAAGCTTTTTCGCGTAAATCGCTTTCTTTGTACCTGGGTGAAGTAATTGGCTCACGAACGTGCGTAGGAAGCCAAGTACAAACGTTTGAACGCGATCAGCGTCTGCATCACTTGGGTTAGCAATAAGCTTTTCTGTCTCCGCTTGTACTTTGTGTACAATCGGGTCCATGGTGTCTTTTCCAGAAACTAGGTCATTACCAGTCACAACGCCTTTGCCAAGCAAGTCTCTAACTGCTGAGTATAAATCAGCAGAAACAGCGTTAGACTGTCCCCAGTTCGCAATGTTGAATTCTTCAGCAATCTTATCTAGATCAGCAGTTGGGTCGTTCGACTTCAATAGGCTGTCGATAAGTTTATGGGCTTCAGTTTGTTTTACGGGTGTTGATAATTCTGACATGGTTACATTTAAAGATTATGTGGGTGAGCGCGTTATAAATATTCTGCCAGACAATGTCAACCCGTTTGCCGCCAATAGAGGCAAGAACGGGAGAGGAGCTTACTAAGTCATGATGTAAACATGGCGAACAAAGCACCGAAATAGCACCGAAATAACACAGAAATATTACTGAAAGAGTAGCAAAATAGAGAAAAGGCACCTGCTGCCAAGCACCCTTTATCAAATGAGTAAACGGGCTACGCGGAGATCCTATTCTCTTTGTCTACTTTATCTATTTTGCCTGTTCGACGTGCTGGGAAAGGCAACTTAATTGGACGTTTACCATTTAATGCAGCATGTTCTGATTTCACACTATAATTAGCGCTGTCTTTACTATGCATGCCCTTGGGTGTATCAGTTACATCGAAAAGCGGAGCAACAGGCTGTCTGTTTTCCTCTAGCTGGTAAGCAATGACTTTGTTTTCGGTTTCTAAAAAGGCACTTCCAGCTTGCTTACCAAGCTTATAATCATGACGAAGTTGTGCGTCTGTACTACCTAACAATTTACTTTGAAGCTTATCTGACGCAAAAATTTGAATAACCTCTACGCCTTCTGGCGGGTTTTCAATAAATGCCAGTTCTTTTTGATACGCTTGTTCGTGCTGCAGCAGATAGTCGATGGTCTTTGGGCACGTGCCCGTTGCGCACATTACCGCGCTTAACCTTTGTAGCCAAGGCGACTGTACTTGAAAGCCTCTATCTACGGTGCGAATAACTACGATTTTCGTCGCGCCGCGCTTGTACGCTTCGGTAACAGGCAACGGTGCAGCCAAACCACCGTCTAGAAAGAAATCGGTATTGGCTGCCTTTTTTGTCTCGACATCAATGTGCAGCGGTACGCCCTGTTTGTAAAGTAAGGGGAGGGCGCTCGAAGCCTTGATAAGATCGACCCAGTTGTGAGTACTTTTCATTGGATCAAGAAAATACGCCTGTCTGTCTCTGGAATTTGTGGCGGTAAATAAAATTTCTCTGTCCGCAACATTAGCCTTCGCAGTATCAAGATCAAGTAAACGGTTCGCTTCTTGGGTTTTGTCAAAATACCAATCTAAATCGACAATATGCTTTCCCATTAAACCTCTTCCCATTTGGAAAAAGCGTTTGTGTCGAGTTAAGCCGCGAATAAGACGTTTTGCATAGCCTTTTTGACGCGCCACAAAGCTCGTTAAGTTCTGTGAACCTGCTGATGTGCCGATAAGAATATCGAAAGGGTCGTGTCCGGCGTCTAACCATGTATCGAGTACGCCTGCCGTGAAAATTCCTCGCTGTCCACCACCTTCCGCAACCAAGGCAACTTTGCCATTGTTCGACATTTCAGCATTGCGTGCTTTTGAATAAGCGAGAGAAGGAGCAGATTGTTGACCCGACATGATAACCCTCTATTTGACCATGACTATAAATTGACTACTTGGTCTAATTGTAGGGAGATCACGACGCAGGAGAAAATTGAAAGAATAAATCGGACTGATAGGAAATAACTGATACTGAAACACTTTTTGTTATTTCATTGTGATTTTTGTGTTTACATTTTGTTCATTTAATCGCAGTCTAACAAGGTGTTGAAAGCTAAACTTTCATTGGGAGTCAATAATGAAAATTGCCGTGTTAGGTGCGGGGAGTATTGGATGTTATGTAGCGGGCTGCCTGTTAGCCTCTGACCCCACATTGAGCGCCGCTAATGCGCTTACGCTCATTGGCCGTCAGCGTTTATATGATGATATTACTGCTAATGGTCTTAAAGTAACGGATTGGCAAGGGCGTGAGCAGCTAACAAAGCCTGAGCATATCGCTTTTTCAATTGAGAACGATAGTTTAGTTGATGCTGACGTCATTTTGCTTTGCGTTAAAAGCCAAGATACCGAGCAGGCTGCTGCGATAATCAATCAGCATGCAAAGCAATCAGCAGTCGTAGTCAGTCTTCAAAACGGAGTGGGTAATGCACACCTGCTTCGCCAGCACATAAAACAATGCGTAATTGCAGGCATGGTGCCTTTCAATGTTTTTTATAAAGGCAACGGCCATTTTCACTGTGGTACTGAAGGTAATATTGCCCTTGAAGACCCCAATAACCAATGTAGTGACATCATAAAAGCGCTTAACAACGCGTCGTTGCCCGTTACGGTTTATAACGATATGAAAGCTGTACAGTATGGCAAATTTATTATGAACTTGAATAACGCGGTCAATGCACTGTCGGGTATACCGCTGAAATCACAGCTAGGGGATAGGCAATATAGGTTAGTTATGGCAAAGGTGTTGTCAGAGGCGTTAGCAGTACTAAAAGCGGAAGGAATTGCACCAGCAAGAACCGGTAAGGTCATTCCCAAACTGATGCCAAAAATTATGAAGCTACCTAATTTTTTATTCAATGTGGTGGCTTCATCTACGCTTAAAATAGATCCCGAAGCACGTTCATCAATGTATGAAGATTTGGCTCTGGGGCGACGAACGGAGATTGATTATTTGAACGGCGAGATAGTCAGGCTAGGTGAAAAAAATCACATAGCTACGCCAGTGAATAAGCATATTGTTAACCTGATCAAACAACACGAAGTTGCTCAGAAAGGAAGTCCTCACTTACCAGCAAATGCTTTACTGTTAAAGTGACAGATCTATCTAACGGTGTATTTCAACGTTAAATATTACAGTTTTGTGTCATTTTTGTGTCAGAGCACTTGATTCTTATACTAAAGTATATATCCTGCGCGCAAACTTCCGTTATATTTAGTGTGCTTTGCTTTTTCAAAATCGTTTTTCTTCTTGTCTTCTGTTGAGTGCTTTATGGGCGTCGCTTTTCCATACGACGGTTGTAGCGTCTGAGGTTGATGTCGAGCGTGAATCTAGCGCAACGTTCTCTCAATACAATGGCAACGGCCTTTCATTTCAAAGCGACAACAATACCTTCTCGCTTCGCGTGCGCGGTAGACTTCAGTTTCGCTATGCCAATCCCGGTATAAGCCAGCCTACCGAGCGTGCTGACTTTGAGCATAACGCCGGTAATCAATTTGGCGTTAACAGGGCGCGGGTCAAATTAGACGGTCACATTGGTTTGCCTTGGATTAAATATGGTGTGGAATATGATGCTGTCGATCAGCGCACGCTCACCGCTACATTATCTTTTGAAAAGTATGACGCGCTTCGGTTTAAGGTTGGTCAGTGGAAAGTCGAGTATTCCAGAGAGCGCAGTGTTAGCAGTGGCGGCCAGCAAATGATGGATCGTTCAATCATCAACAGAATATTTACGCTAGATAGGCAAATGGGGGCATCCCTGTACGGTAATTTTGATGGCCCAGGCGCGGCCAATTTCAATTACTGGGTAGGAGTATTCAATGGCTCGGGCCGTGGTGATTATAGCAATCACGATGGCGAGAATATGTATACAGGGCGATTACAGTGGAATTTCTTAGGTGAGTCTGTCGGGTTTAAAAACAGTGACATTAAACGAACAGCTACTCCCAAAGCAGCTCTAGCAATAGCAGGGGCGAAGTTCAAAAGCCAGTTTACGCGTTTTTCATCGTCTGGCGCTGGTAATTTAGCCAACTTTAGTGCGGGCGAGATCGAAGGTCAGTACGACATTCAGCAGTTTGTGATTGATGGTGCCTATTTTTATAAAGGGTTTAATGCTCAAGCGGAATATCATGAAAAAGATATTGTGGATTTAGCGGACAACGATAGAGAAACTACGCTGCGCGGCTATTATGTGCAGGCGGGTTATTTTTTGAGTGAATCAATCAGCTGGTGGCCAGAGCCCCTTGAAATGGCTGCACGCTTCGGGACCTATTCGCCCCGAGACAGTGAACAAGACGAACGCTTTTTTGAAAAGACAGTAGCATTCAACTATTTTTTTAATGGCCACGAAAACAAACTAACCGCAGAGGTAAGCAGGGTTTCACTGGATCAGTTCGATACTGAAGTAGGGGACGAGACCATCTACTCTCTACAGTGGGACGTCAGTTTTTAACTACTCACGCCGGGCAAGCAATAAAGCCAAACTAATAAAATGCTGCAAACTAAGTGACCCGAATAAATGCTATTTGTCTTATGTTAAACGATTAAGCACGTTTAGAATTTAATCGATAAGTCTAAAGTTGGTGATAGTATGAGCTCATCATTTTTTAAAAAGAGGAGAGTGACATGCAAGAAAGCACCAAACTCAACTATGTAGAATTTGCATCTCTAGATATTCGCCGCTCAAAAGCGTTTTTTGAAAGTGCGTTTGGCTGGTGTTTTACCGATTATGGCAGTGAATACAGTGCGTTTAGCAATGCTGGCATGGACGGAGGGATTTTTTCTGCACAACGTGTGATGAAGGCAGAAAGTGGTGCGCCTTTATTGGTGCTGTATTCCAATAACATTTCTGAATCGCAAGAATGTGTAGAAAAAGCAGGTGGAGCAATTACTAAACCGTTGTTTGACTTCCCGGGGGGCTGTCGCTTTCATTTTGTCGAGCCAGGTGGTAATGAGCTTGCTGTTTGGTCTGAGTCGGCAAAATAGCGCTATCGTGTCAACGAAGTCTAGTGATTCTGGCTTTTATAGTCTGATAAAAAACGCCTTGCGTGTAATGACACAGCAAGGCGCTCTAAATTCAGATTAATTAGCTATAAGCTTGACGTTACTTTTGCTCAAGCACAATGCGCAGCATTCTGCGAAGCGGCTCTGCGGCACCCCACAATAGCTGATCGCCGACAGTAAATGCCGAGATATATTCAGGACCCATGTTAAGCTTGCGAATACGGCCTACGGGAATAGACAGTGTACCGGTCACTTTCGCTGGCGTAAGTTCTTGCATCGTCGCGTCGCGATCGTTAGGAATCACTTTTACCCAGTCGTTGTGGTTAGCCAAGATTGTTTCAATTTCGGCTAGAGGCAAGTCTTTCTTTAGCTTAAGTGTGATAGCCTGGCTATGACAGCGCATGGCGCCAACACGTACACAAATACCGTCTATCGGCACTTCACTGCCTTTAATGCCTAAAATCTTGTTGGCTTCCGCTTGGGCTTTCCACTCTTCGCGGCTTTGACCTGAAGGTAGTTGCGAATCGATGTACGGAATTAAGCTACCCGCAAGCGGAACACCGAACTGTTCACTAGGGTAGTCTGCGCTTCGAATAAACTCAGACACTTGCTGGTCAATTTCTAAAATCGCGGTAGCAGGATCTTCAACTTTAGCTTTCACATTACTGTGAATTGCACCCATTTGATTAATTAGCTCACGCATGTGCTGTGCACCTGAACCTGAAGCGGCTTGATAGGTCATTGGCGAAGCCCATTCAACCAAGTCTTTCTCAAACAGGCCACCGAGTGCCAGAAGCATAAGGGAAACCGTGCAGTTTCCACCTACGTAGGTACGAATGCCTTTTTCAATGCCACTATCAATTTCTTTACGGTTTACTGGATCTAGAATAATTACGGCATCGTCTTTCATACGAAGCGCTGACGCAGCATCAATCCAATAACCGTTCCAGCCAGTGGCTCTTAAATCGTTGTACACGGCTTTTGTGTAGTCGCCGCCCTGACAGGTAATAATGATATCCTGTTTAGATAGCGCTTCGATATCGTGCGCATCTTCTAGAACACCAGCATCCTTTCCAGCAAAATCTGGTGCTGCACTACCTTTTTGCGAGGTAGTGAAAAAGGTGGGCTCAATGTGCGCGAAATCTTGCTCTTCTTGCATGCGCTGCATTAATACTGAGCCAACCATACCGCGCCAGCCCACTAAACCTACTTTTTGTTGTGACATTAAATTGAGAACCCTTGTTACTAAAATGAAAAGTACTTCACCACCTACGCCTTTTGCTCAACGCTAACACATGTACTTTTGAATTAACGTGTCTATCAATTGAACGTAGAATGATGTCGAACGCCGCTGCTTTATTGTGCTGGCGCAATACCTGTCGTTTTTATTTTTGTCTTTGCAGTCTAAGTGTTATTTATCCCGCTGGCTAGATGGTTTTTATAAATAATCTATCGCTGATATAAGCATTTTAGAAACGGCTAGTTCATGGCAAAAAATTTAAATAAAACACTTGAAGGAGCAATCAAATCGCAGGGTAGAGAGTGAACCTGTATTAACCCCTCATTGTGTCTATGCACTGCTTACGGTCTAAAAATTGCTTTATAAATAGAATTAATCCCTCACAATGTGTGAGGAGATATACAATATTGAGATACGCTTTAAGGAAAACGTAGTTCTTAATATGAAAATAAAAGTGAGGAACGCATGCAGTACGATAGTCATAACAAATTTGCTACCACTACGGTATTTTTGCACTGGTTGGTTGGATTAACCATTATTGGCTTGCTTGCCACTGGGATTTACATGTCGGAAAACGGTGTGTATGCACTATACCCCTGGCACAAAGCGATTGGTTTTCTTGTACTCTTTGTCGCACTAGCACGTGTGGTATGGCGCATGAAAAATGGTTGGCCTAGCGCTGCTGCTAACTATAAGCCAATAGAGCATAAATTAGCGTCAGTTGTGCACTGGGTGTTAATTATCGCCACGCTCTTAATGCCAATTTCAGGCTTGATGGCGTCGGTATTGGGTGGGCACGGGCTGTCAGTTTTTGGTCTGGAGGTTTTCGCGCCAAATTATAGTGTTGAAGATCCTGAGAAAACGCTACCGATAAATTATGAGCTTTCCAAAGCAGGTGGCGCTATACACTTCTATCTTGGTTATACCGTTATTGTCGCACTCTTGCTACACATTGCTGGCGCTCTTAAGCATCATTTCGTTGATAAAGATGGCACATTGAAGCGCATGCTAGGCAAAACCATTGGGGAGTAGTGCTTAATATCCTAGTTTTTGTGTATACCTTCGTCATCGTAAAAGTATTTTGACTGAAGTTTGCACCTTGGGAGAACAGGTAGATAACTTTCACGTAGAAGCCGAGCTATTTTTGCTCGGCTTTTTTTCTTCAACATTTATTGGCTGCCATTACGTGATGCTGAGTCAGCAAAGAAGAGATAGTCATTGGGCGCTGAGACCTTGTTTTGTTTCGCTTTGTACATGGCAATGTCAGCCAGTTTTATTAACGTATTCATGTCATCGCTCATGGCAGGGAAAAAGGAAACGCCGACACTCATTGAAATAAAGGTTGGCTCTGGGTCGCCGTTAAAGTAGAAAGGTTGCTTCACCCCGTCATTCACTTTTTCTATGGCGCGTTTTACGGAAACTTCGTCTTCAGCTTGAAGTAATAATACAAACTCATCGCCGCCCCAACGTATCGCTACATCGTTTTTGCGAATTTTTTCCTGTAACTGTTCAGCCACAAAGATGAGTACTTCGTCGCCCGCATCATGACCGAAAATATCGTTCACCGCTTTGAAGCCGTTCAGGTCAATTAACGCGAGAGCGAAGTGGTGGTCTTTTCTCATTAACTTCGCAATCAGCTTTTCACCGCCATTGCGATTATAAATACCTGTGAGTGCATCGAAGTCTGCCTGTAAGGCCAGTTTCTGGAGTTCGTGTTTTCGACTAGAAATATCATTCAGCGTCAGCTGATAGTAGCGTTCGCCATCATCAGTGACTAAAGGGCTTGCGATTAGTTGAAC
Source organism: Alteromonas sp. DY56-G5 (assembly GCF_041414725.1). NCBI lineage: Bacteria > Pseudomonadati > Pseudomonadota > Gammaproteobacteria > Alteromonadales > Alteromonadaceae > Alteromonas > Alteromonas sp. DY56-G5. The sequence goes on from NZ_JANHZQ010000048.1 coordinate 8,250, forward strand.
CCATGTGGCGTCGTCAGTTTTCTCTGATTTTAGTTTATATTCACCTGTTGCAAACTCATTGCGTGCAAATGCCTCCGAAAGCGAAGTTTTCATTGCAGTAGGCGCTTCAAATAGCTCCTCAAGTAGCTCGCCATAACCTTGCTTTATCTCTAGGCCAATCTTTTCTACCAAGTCGTTGAAGGCCTTATTTCTAAGCTCGATAATTCCATTTTCCGCCATTAACACAGTGGCAGACTTTGCGTTTTCAAAAAGCATTCTGAAACGCTTTTCCAGAAATTCGATTTCTTCCCTAAGTTGACGCTCTTGAGTGAATTGCTCTTCGACTTTGTTTAACAGTTGATTGGTGTCCTGCACCAGCTCGCCTATTTCACTTCGGGAGTGATACTCCGGCATTTCAATTCTTTCTTTTGTGCCTGGAGTAATCTTATGCAGTGAACGACCCACGCGAAGCATAGGAGAGATTATGATGTAGTAGGTAATTATCAACGCAACAATGCCGACAACCACTGCTTCAACATACAATGAATAATTATTGTCAGTACTTATTTTTTTCGCCTGTTCAATAATGTGGGCAAAGTTAGGGTAAACATTGACCTCAGCCAAGGTGTCTTCAGGAATGAATGGGTGCCTCACCAAAAATACCCGAGGCTTGACGTCTTTGCTGATGGCATCGTTCACGTTGAATTGATAATACATTGCATCGCTTTTTATAGACGCAGCGAGTATTTTTTCACTTTTAACCAAGCCGTTGATCGCCTCTTTTGCCAGATCTTCATCTTCTAAAAAAGCAGCGATAGACGCCGTTGCGGCAACGGTTTGGTAAAGTTCTTGAATATCGTTGTTCGCTTCACTAATTTCGTGTTCATACGTAGCGCGATAAAAAAATTCGGCGGTCGTAAGTACTACCAGCATAGCAGCAGCTACTAATATGAGTGAAAAACGAAACCCTAAGCCGTGGATGTTAATCAAAGCGGTACACTACCTTCATTTTGTCGGTGACGTACGACTCATATACATAGGCTAAGGCTGACTCATCGTCTTCTAGCCGTTGTTTAACATCTTCCATAGTTTGTTCTATCGCAGGTGGTTTAACACGTCCAGAAAACTTCAGTCTAGACCAATACGCATTAACGCGAGCAAGGGGAAGGCCCACCAGCGATTTATAAAATTGACCTTTTAGCTCGTCATTAAGCTCTATATCGATGGGCGTTGCCTGCCTACCGTTAGGGAAAGCCGAGTACTTGCCCATGAAGAGATCTATAATCCCTTTCTTATCTAAAACCTGCACATCATTGTTTAAGTTAGTAACAACAACGATTTTCTCTTGTGATTGCGCTACAGAGGAAAAGCTATACAAGGCAAGCACGACAGCCAGTAGGGGTGAGAAGTGTTTATAAAAAGTCATCTCCTCCCCCTAAAAGCTGAAACTTAACGCAACAAAGAGAGTGTGAACAACCCCATCTTCATCATCTACAACAAGACCATCTCTGGCGCGTAGGCCAGTTCCTCTAGCTTCAACATCAGTTCGCTCAAACTGCACTTTAAAGGCTAGGTTTTCTTGCAAATCCCAACGCCATCCGAGAGAAAGTGTTTGTTGATGATGTGCCAAGCTACTCGCTACTTCTTCTACAAAAACGGCTAGTTGAGCAGTGCTCTCGTTTATTGGGAAGCCAGGTTGCTCTTGGCTAAGAAAGTATGTGTCTGTTTTTGCAAATGAGTATAAACCGTAGAATGTATGCGCACCATAAAGATAGCTGAGGTTGAGGAAGCCATTAAAAGAGGGTCTCAACGCAATTGAATTTGAATCGATATATGATAGCTCGCCAGAAAGCTCCCACGCATCAAAATAACGGTTGAAGTAAACGGACGTATAGTGAATGGTTGTATCTTTAAGGCTTACTTCTTTAGCAAAGTCTATGGCGCCGCTCCAAAATGGCTGTAGCTGCGCAACGGAAGCAGCTACAACTGCTAAATCTTCGTCGTCATTGTCCGCTTCGGTTTGGGTGTGTTTAAGAGCAAGGCTCCAGTCGAATGAGACAAATTCAACACCAATTGAACGTAAGTTATTAAACCTAATCGGGTTGTAATCGTCACTAGAAAAGTCACTCTCTCCGCTTCCCCAAAAGCCTTTAATCAATAAATTAAAGTTGTCGTAAGGCTTAGTGTAGCTAATGTCTCCTCCATCAAAGCTTCTTGCGGGAACAATACCGTAAACCTCGGTGGGGACTTTCACCCAAGGATAGGCTATCGACACGTCTCTGGTATCACTGAAGTGAAAAATATCGGCCGCAAGTCTTCCTGCTCTTACTTGCCACGATGGGGTTATATCGTATCTTAGAAAAGCCATCTGGGTTATCGAATCCAGGTTTTGCTCATCTTGCTCTCGATAAACGAATTGACCCACAAAGTCTAGGTTATCAGAAACGCTGTAATCAAGCTGTACGCCAACTAAACTCAAAGGCTTGAATGCAAGGCCGCCTTTTTTCGCCGATTCAGCTTGAGACCGGTCTGAACGAAACTGATACCTGTCAGAATCGGAAGTTGCTGTTGCAACGGTGCCAAAACCACTAACCTTTACGTTCTCTTTTTCAGCAAACGCACTATTAACAATGAGGAAGCTCATCACCATAGCGATAACTGAGAAGGGCTTTTTAATCATCAATGCGTATCCAAATTCAAGCTTGTCTTTGCTAACACCTAAAAATCATACTTTCGAGCTGCTGGTTACAGTAAGAATAGTAAAGAAACAGGAAAACGTATGAAAAGTCAGCTTTTTTTATTTTTTTAACCGAGCGCTTGATAAATGCGAGTGGTATCTTCGAGCGTTGTTTGACCAGCATATCATTTAGCTTGTCGTTACTGTAGGGGGGATTCCTAATATGACTTATTGTTACTGCTGTTTTTTTATTTTCAACAGAAATGTTTGTAAGCGGCTTTCACTGTCTACGGCTCCAATTTGCTTTATAATTCCTGACGTAAAGGAGAAAAAACGTGAATGAATATGCTCGGTATTTTAACGGCTACCCTTCAACTATTGTGGAGCAAGCCTTACAGCTCATTTCCAGCAATCGGCTACAGCGTTATTTACTAAAAAAATACCCAGAGGCCCATGATATAACCACCGACAAATTGCTGTATCAGTACGCGACGGAATTAAAAAAGCGATACTTAAAAAATGCGCCACCGTTTGGGCGCGCCGCGTTTAAAAAGCAAGGTGATATGATAACTAACGCGCTAGGTACGCATACTTACCGTATGCAGGGTAAAACGCGCAAACACGACTTGGCCATTAATAACGATTTACTCTATGCCCCAGAGGCCTTGTTAAAAGCCCTTGTAGTGCATGAACTGGCGCACTTTAAAGAAAAAGACCACAATAAAGCCTTCTATAAACTTTGCTGCTATATGGAGCCAGATTATCATCAACTAGAGCTGGATTTACGCTTGTTCTGTGTGGCCGTATCAATGGGAGAAAATCCGTACACGTAACATGTGAACGCCTCATCAGGTGTCGCTATGTTTAAACCCATGTTGAGTACAATTGTCGTGTGCTTGCTATAACTAAATTAAAGCCCAAGCGCTGGAATTAACGAGGAGTATTAATGAGCATTGCTAAAATTATGTCTACGCGGGTGGTTAGCGTGCACATGGATGACAGTTTACAGTCATTGCGCGAGCTCTTTGCTGCTACGGGGTTTCATCATTTGGTCGTGGTGCATGACAATAAGCTGCAGGGGATTATATCTGACAGAGACTTGATGAAATCGATTAGTCCTTTTGTAGATACCCTAAGCGAACGAAAGCTTGATCGCGCTACATTGGATAAAAAAGCGCACCAAATCATGACTCGTGAAGTCATTACACTTAACCCAAGTGACTCTGTTTATTCGGCTATTGAGCTTTTTAATACCCATAAAATTTCCTGCATTCCTATTATCGACACGAAAAGGCATCCAGTAGGAATGGTGTCGTGGCGCGATGTGATGAAGTTTATGCAAAGTAGGGTAGAGGCAAAGCGTTAGGTCGGTACTCGTATGTTATTAATAGTGAACACCGCTTTAAAGGGGAGTGGTCTCTCTACCTGCGTTTATAAATTGCGGTAAAGAGACCGTTAGTTTTAAAGCGTTAGCTTTTGCGGTAGCTGACTTTAAACAGCAAACTGTAGAGTACGGGCACAGCGATAAGTGTAAGTACCGTCGCAAAGGCCAGGCCACCCATAATGGTCACTGCCATATCGGCAAAGAAGGCGTCGAACAGCAGCGGCGCCATACCTAAAATGGTCGTTACCGCCGCCAGTGAAACAGGGCGTACACGGCTGATCGTAGCGTCAACAATCGCTTGGCGAATGGCTAAGCCTTCTTCTATCTGAAGGTCAATTTCTTCAATAAGTACAATAGCGTTCTTAATAAGCATGCCAAACAAGCTTAAGAAGCCGAGTAGCGACATAAAGCCAAACGGCATATCGGTACCTAATAGACCAGAGACTACACCAACAATAGCCATAGGTACTACAAGCCAGATAATCAGCGGCTGACGAGCATGACCGAATAGCAACACTGAGATAATAAACATGACTAGGAAGCCAGCAGGCAAGCCAGCGCCCAGCGCTTTTTGTGCATCGCTAGAGCTTTCAAATTCGCCGCCCCATTCTAATGAATATCCAGCTGGAAGTTCTATGTCTTCAATAAGTGGGCGGATTCTCGCTAACGCTTTGGCAGCAGTTTCATCGTCACCCGGCTCAGCTTCTACCGTAATGGTGCGAACGCGGTCGCGACGGTGAATACGCATTTCTTCGGTCATTAACTCCAAGCCCTGAGATACCTGCGTGAAAGGCACATATTGGCGCTGTTGCGTAGACCATACTTGTGATTCACGTATTGATTGAAGCTCGGTATCTTCTGCCTTACCCATCTTTGCAATAATGTTGTAAGCATAATCACCGTCTTGCACCGTACCTAGCTGAACGCCGCTACTTGCATACTGTATAGTCTGGCTAAAGTCACTATGCGAAACGCCAGCAATCCCTGCGTTGTAGTTGTCAAATTGCGTATTAATAGCAAAGCCTTTTTCACGCCAGTTATGTCGAACGTCTTTCACTTGTCCGTCAGCAAAAAGCAGTGCTTTGGCTTCATCCGCCAGTTCGCGAAGTATTTCAGTATCTGGGCCTGAAAAACGGGCCTCAAGTTTTGCACCAGAGCCGGGGCCAAACTGCATGCGCTCCATATAAAAGCTAGCGTCGAAGTCTAGGTCGGTAAGCTTACTCGCAAGCGCGCTTTGAATAGCCGGAATATTATCAAGTTCATTCGCACGAACCATGAAAAAGGCATAGTTTTCGTTAGCACTTTTAGGTGCATAAGTGAGGGTGAAACGATCGGCGCCTTGCCCTATAAAGGTGGTTACAGCCGTGACGTTTTCCATTCCCAAAATACGAGCTTCAGCTTCTTTTGCAATGACTTCAGTGGCACGTATATCTCTATCTTGCGGGCCCCAATAATGCACAAAGAACAGCGGCGCGTTTGACGGAGGGAAGAAGCCTTGTTTTACCATGCCAAAACTTCCATAAGCCACGATAGTAATAACAAACAGTGCACCAATGGTTACCCAACGAAGCTTAAGTGCGCCTAAAAGTGCACGCTTAAACCAGCGTTGCGATGCAGAGAGTTCGTTACCTGTGGTTTGCCCAATACCTTTGCGGTAAAAATACGCGCCAAGCACGGGCACCAAGGTTACCGCTAATACCCAACTTATCATGAGGGAAACCAACACTACGGCAAACAATGAATAAAGAAACTCGCCTGTAGCATCGTTTGAAAGGCCTATGCCTGAAAAAGCCGCAATACCGATAACGGTTGCGCCAAGTAAAGGCCACTGTGTACGCTTAACAATAAAGCTGGCTGATTCTTTGGCTGTAGAGCCGGTGGCCATGCGCAGCATCATCCCCTCAGCAACTACGATAGCGTTATCTACCAGCATACCCATGGCGATAACCATGGCACCAAGTGATATCCTTTGAAGCTGAATATCCATAAGCCACATGATTAGAATAGTACCTAGTACGGTGACAAGTAGCACAGAGCCAACTACCACGCCTGAGCGCCATCCCATGAACAAACATAGCGTTAAGGTAACAACCGCCACCGACATAACGAGGTTATTTATAAAGCCAGTAACCGATTCGTCGACGACTGAGGCCTGATCGTAAATAGGCGTAAGCGTAATACCGACAGGCAGTTCTTGAAGCAGCTTTTCTACTTTTGCGTTAACACGCTCGCCCACATCAACAATGTTAACGTCGGTCAACGCTGATACTGAAAGCGTAAGTGCTTCTTCGCCGTTGTAGCGTACATGAACGGGCTGTATGTCGGCAGGCTCTAACTTTAGCGTGGCAATATCAGCAACCCGAAGGGAACGGTTTGTGCCAGGCACTACCACTGACAGATTAGATATTTCTTCTAGTCTGTCTGGCGCGCGCTCTACAATTAGGCGCACATTTTTTTCGTCAACTTTAATACGGCCGCCGTTGAACGGGCGCAGGTTGTCTTCAAAAAGAGAGGCGAGATCAGGAAATGAAATGCCTAAGCCCGCGAGTTGATAAGGGTTGATATAGGCCACTATCTGTTCTTTTTGAACGCCAGTGACATTTACTTTGGCAACGCCTTCTGTAGTAAGCAGGTCACGTCGAATAATTCGGGCGAATTCTCGAAGCTCCCGGGTATCGAAATCAGGTGCACTTAACGCGTAATAAAGCCCGTAAACGTCACCGAAATCATCAAATACCACTGGGTTTTGTGCACCCGTTGGCAACGAGCTTGCGGTGTCGCGAAGTCGCTTTCTCAACTCATCCCATATCTGTGGTAAGAGGTTACTGTCGTAAGTACTCTTAACTTCAACGGTAATTTCGGAAAGGCCCGGCGATGAAACTGACGTCACTTCCTTTAACTGCGGCATTTGCTGAATGGCAATTTCCAAGCGTTCAGTGACTTCACGTTCTACCTTTTCAGCACTGGCTCCAGGATAGTTGGTGTATACCTTTACCTGTTTGATGGTAAACGCAGGGTCTTCTAAGCGACCAATTTTGCTCATAGCCAAAATGCCGCCTAAAAGCAGGATGACTACCATTAGCCAAATGTTGACGGGCTTATCAATTGAATAGCGTGCGATATCCATAAATTACTTCTCTCCTTGGTAAGGAAGTACTTTCATGTCTGCACGCATTTGTGTTGCTCCAGCAGCAACCACTTGCTGGCCAAGAGTGATTTCACCTTGGCTTTTACCTTCGATAATTGCTAGTTCATTTTCAATATGCTTAACATTTACAGCTCGCTTTGTTACTGCATTCGTTTCTTCGTTGTATACCCATACGGCAAAGCCAGAGTCCTTGTTACCCACAAGTGATCTTACAGGCACAACAAAGCCCTCTGGATACAGACTACCTTGTAGGCTGACTTTTACCACTGCGCGGGCGCCTGGCGTTAACGGTAGTTCTTCGCGAGGCTCCATGGCAAACACCACTTCATAAGTTTGCGACACAGGGTCGGGTTGAGTAGAGTGCTCTACATAGTTCACCGGGTACCACTGGCTGCGATTGGTGGCTAATGTGGCGCTGGCTTGTTTTATCCCACGGCCAATATTGGCAGTAAGTAAGCGCTCAGGAACATTTATGTTGAAGTATATTTTAGACACATCTTGCAGGCGAGCAATCGGCGTACCTGCGGCAACAAAACTGTTATTTTCAACAAGTCGTTGAGATACCTTTGCATCAAAAGGAGCATAAAGCTGTGTGTAGCTCAAATCTTGCTCTGCATTTTTTAAGTCGATAACCGCTAGTTCGTAAGATGTTTTTGCAGTATCCAGAGAGCTCTGTGCAACTAGCTTTTGAGCGAACATTTTCTCAATTCTATCAAGCTCTCGTTTAGCCTGATCAAGTCGTGTCGTAGACTCGTCCACGCGTCTTTCGAATGGTTTACGATCAATAGTGGCCAGTAACTTGCCTTTATTGATATCACTGCCTGTCACCAAGTCGGTCTGGATAAGGCGGCCTGAAACTTCAAAGCTTAAATCGACGGTTTTCACTGCCGATACAACGGCAGGGAAGGTGAATTCGTCAAAATCTGGAATGTTGCTAACCGTAGCGAGTTTGACATAACGAGGTGCAACGTTTGCTTGTTGCTCGGCAGGCTCTTCGGAAGAACATGCACTTAAAGTGGAAACCGATAAAACGCTTAAAAATAAAATGTGAGAGAATCGCATCATGGACATAGGTGTATGTAATCCATAGTCAGGGTAATTAAAGTATAGATGTGTAAACCAAGGTAGTGATGATATGCACAACGGCAGCAAAGATAGTCATTACCTAAAGTAAACTGGTGAGTGCATTTTAGTGCGGTCACATTGAAAAGTAAACTGTTCGGTGTAAAATGATCGGGTTAATGTAGCGGATAACTAATTTTGAGAATTTCCATATGGTAGGCAACACACGTACGCGTAGCGACATCAAACGCGAAGCCATTATTCAGGCGGCAACACAGGCATTCCAAGAGTTTGGCGTTAACGGCACAAGCATGGATAAGCTGGCTGAACTGGCAAATGTGTCAAAGCGCACTGTGTACAATCACTTTTCTACAAAAGAAGAGCTGGTGATGCATTTGGTTACGCAGCAGTGGCAAACGGCTATTTTAAATATTAATAAAAAGTACGATGCTACGCTTCCGCTAGACGAGCAGCTAGAAGACCTTATTTTGCAAGACATTGAGTTTATGGTGAGTGAATCACACCTCGATTTAGCTCGGGTTGCGATTGGCCACTTCTTCTACGAGCCGGAAAAGCTAAAAGATGAAGTTGCGCAATTAAAAGCCCAAGAGACGGCTATGCACCGCTGGTTAAAGGATGCCAAAGCCGACAATAAACTCGCGTTTGACGACTTGGATCGGGTTGTCGATGAAATTGATAGCTTAGTAAAAGGGCAGTGCTTTTGGCCTCAGCTGTTCAAAATTGAAGATTCCCTCAGCGATAACGATAAGAAGAGCTTAGCAAAACACACAGTGGCTTTGATTTTAAGCCGCTATGCTGTTGTGTAGTTGGCAGGCTATATCAATGAGTTTGTTCAAGGCTCTTTCAGTATTGAAGGGCCATTGAACTTTTACTTCCCAAACATTTTTTCCGCTTATCCGTCTTCGCGCTAACTTCACAGATCCCTCTTGATTCAAACGGACTACACTTCAGATGATGTAGCCAGTAAATACCTTTTCACTTAGCTGTTTGTTCTCCCTGTCGCTCGTCCTCCGACACCTGCAATATGCTCCTCTACAATCGTACGAAATATATTCACCTGCTTATTCTTTAGTCTATTTTGGTGCAATTTGAGTCTTATTCATCTAATAAATTAAGAAAATTTATAAAGAGTTTTTAAATTTTGTCGCTTTTGCTCTCGTCATTTGTTCTAAATTTTTATAATATCCCGACCAAAAATAACAACTATTATTATTTGCAATTGCAAAATTCGGCAGAAAGCCGGGTCGTGATAATAGGGTTTTACAGATTTTTAAAAGTAAACACACAACACTTACAGAACACTTGGAGAGCAATTTTGAAATTCAAACTTACGAGTATTGCTGCTGCGATAATTCTAAGCCCAGCAACTTTTGCTGCTGATATGGAAGATATTGAGAGACTAACGGTGAAAGGGAAGTACCTTTCGGTTAACCAGTCCAACTCAATTAAAAGCCCTACACCTATTATCGACGTGCCACAGAGCTTGTCGATTATTACGGCTGAAGAAATAACGGCTCGCGGTATTACTAGCATTGGACAAATTATTGACTACGCACCAGGTGTTAATACATCGCAAGGTGAAGGTCACCGCGACTCGGTAGTATTCCGTGGTGTGCGCTCTACTGCAGATTTCTACTTAGATGGTAACCGTGATGACGTTCAATACTACCGTGCACTTTACAATGTTGAACAGGTAGAAATTCTTCGTGGTCCAAATGCATTGCTATTCGGTCGCGGTGGTACGGGCGGTATCTTAAATCGTGTATCTAAGAAAGCGAAAACGAGCGATAAGTTTGTAAACTACAACGTATCTGCTAATACGTTTGGTGCATATAACTTACAGTTAGACACCAATGTTGACACGGGCGATAAGTCGGCCCTGCGCATTAACGCCATGTACGAAAGCTTAGATAATCATCGCGACTTCTTTTACGGAGATCGTTACGGCTTCAACCCAACGGCACGCTTTGAGTTAAGCGATGACACAATTGTTGATGTGTCGTATGAATATATCGACCACGAGCGCTTTATTGACCGCGGTGTGCCAACAGCCAACGGCGAGCCAGTTGAAGCGTTTGAAGAAATCGTGTTTGGCGATCCAGATAACAATTACCAAACATTGGGCGCTGACGTGTTCCGTGCAAACGTTGAGCACACTTTCTCAGATAACCTGAAAGGTAACTTCAACGCTTTTTACGGTGACTATGACAAAGTTTACTCGACCTTTTATGCGGCAGGTTATAACGCTGAGACTGAGCAAGTAACGCTAGACGGATACGTTGATACTACGCAGCGTGAAAACATGATCTTGTCTTCTAACCTAGTTGGCGAATTTGAAACGGGAAGCATTGGGCACACGGTTATCTTCGGTGGTGAGGTTATTAATACCAAGTCAAACCAAGATCGTTACAACCCTGTGTTTGATTCCACTGACGGTGATAGAGAAACGTTTAATATTTCACGTCCGTTAAGCTTCCGTGGTTTAACTGGTACAAATGCTGAAGGCGTAACAGTTACAGCAGACTTCTCTGACTTGAACGACGATACGCATGTAGACTTGGATGTATACTCTTTCTATGTTCAAGATGAAATTGCACTATCAGACAACTTCGACCTTGTACTAGGTGCACGTTTTGACAGCTTCGATATTGAAGTATTCAACGCGGACCCTGAAGTTTTAGAGACACGCAGCAGAAAAGACGAAGAAGTGTCACCGCGTGCAGGCCTAGTGTATAAGCCACAGAAAAATATCTCTATATACGCTAGCTACAGTGAGTCATTCTTGCCACGCAGCGGCGAGCAATATGCGAATATTAATGGCGACGCAAACGCGCTAGATCCAGACACGTTCACGAACCAAGAAATTGGTGTTAAGTGGGACTTCAACGACAGCATGAGCTTTACAGCAGCTATCTTTGAGAACGAGCAGACGTCATTGGATAACGACCCGAATGACCCTGAAAGCTTTGTTGAAGTTGACTCAGATGTATCTGGTTTTGAGCTACAGCTGCAAGGTTATATCACAGACAAGTGGTATATTACTGCAAACTACAGCAACCTTGACGGCGAAAACGCAAGTGGCGTAGAGCTTCGTGAGCTGCCTGAAAATACGATGTCTGTGTGGACAACCTACGAAGTGAATGAAGTATTTGGCTTCGGCATTGGTGCTACATATCAGGACGAAAGTAAGGTATCGACAAGTGCTTCATCGCCTGTACTACCTAGCTATACGCGTGTTGATGCGTCTGCTTACTACACGCTTAGCGACAAAATGCGCCTTCAGTTAAACGTTGAAAACTTGACTGATACGCTTTACTTCCCGAATGCGCACTCTACGCATCAGGTAACAGTAGGTGCGCCAATTAATGCGCGTCTATCACTGATTGGTTCTTTCTAAATTAACCGTCATTTTTAAAATATTGTTTAAAAGCCATTCGCGAAAGCGAATGGCTTTTTTTATCTCTGCTCTTTGTATTTAGAGGCTTTGTGCTCTATTCGCCTTGCTTTGCAAAGTCGATAAGTGTCTGTCCATCCATACGATAGCCTAACCATTCACTCTTTGGTTTAGCGCCAAGTGACTCGTAAAAATCGATAGCTGGCTTGTTCCAGTCTAAAACGCTCCATTCAAAACGCCCGCAGTCGTTTTCTACCGCTGTTTTAGCTAAGTGTTGTAATAACGCTTTCCCTGCACCCTGGCCACGTGATTTTGGTGAAACATACAAATCTTCAAGGTAGAGACCATTGCGTCCTTGCCACGTTGAGTAATTAAAGAAATACACAGCGAAACCAATAGGTGCGTCATCGCTTTCACACATTACACAATGCGCGGTTGCGCCTTCTCCGAATAATGTTTTAAGTAGCGCTTCTTCATCTGCTTCTACTTCATGCTCTGCTTTTTCATAAATAGCAAGTTCCAGAATGAACTGGCGAATTTGTGAAATATCCTCAGGCGTGGCTGGCCTTATTGAAATGGTGTTGCTCATGGTGACTCCCATCATAAATAATCAAAAAAAATGAGCCAATAAAGGCTCATTTTAAAACAGTTAGGTGTTTGTAGCTTTTCTCAGCGATAAAAGCTAGTCCATCGATGCACTTGGCTGAGGTACATGTGTGTGAGAAGTACTATTGCCGTCGTTATCCTTAGTAGGCTTTTTGCGTACAATCTTGCGCTTAATAAACGTAAACGGACCACGTAAATCAAGCAGTATTAAGTACAAGCACGGCACCAATATAAGCGTTACAAGCGTAGCGTAAAGTACTGCAAAACCGAGTGCTGCGGCCATTGGTACAACAAACGCTGCCTGTAGGCTTGTTTCAAACATAATGGGCAGTACGCCTACAAACGTAGTGATTGAGGTTAACGTAATCGCTCGGAAGCGCGCGGTACCAGCTTCGGTCACCGCTTCTTTAATGCTGTAGCCTTGTGCACGGCGCTGGTTCACAAAGTCAGTCATAACTAGTGAGTCATTGATAACAACCCCTGCCGCAGCGATTAGGCCAAAGTTAGACATCATAGATAAGTCTAAGCCCAGCACAAAGTGGCCGAAGACTGCGCCTGTAAAGCTAAATGGGATAACCGACATGATAATAAGTGGTTGCCCATAACTTTTAAGTGGTACAGCAAGAAGGATATACACCATGATCATGGCAGCTAAGAAAAACAATATCTGCTCATTCTGTTGCGCTTGCTGCTCCTCAATGTCACCACCAAGTTCAGTCATAACCGACGGGAACGACTCTTTTAATTGAGGAAGTAGCTTCTCTCTAATTTCAGTGACCACTTCGTTTGGCTCAATCTTTTCTTCATCGATATTGCCCCAAATGTAAACGCTACGATATCCACCTTCACGGCGAATGTAGCTTATACCTGGTTTCTCCTCTAAGGCCACAACGTCACCCAGCATAACTTCCTGACCATTAGGCGTGGTGATCAAAGAGTACTTCAAGTCGGCGAAGCGTTCGCGGGTAAGTTCTGGGTAGCGCACCATTACTTTCACTTCTTCACCGTTTCGAATAACACGTTGTGCCTCGCCGCCGTAGAAGCCTGCACCTACTTGAGAAGCGATGTTAGACAGAGTAAGACCTAAATCGTACGCAACTGGAAGCAATGTCATTTGTACTTCTTTGCTTGGAGGGTCGATAGTTGAGCTAACGTCAAACAAACCCTCTTGCTGCTGCAGCATTTCAATAAACTTAAGACCTGCTGCGTTTAGAGTGTCGATATCAGGGCCAAAGAGTAAATAACCAAATTCGCCGTCATCACCATCACCGTTTACGTCATCAACTACGGTAAATGATTTCATGCCGGTAATTTCAGGAATGGCTTCGCGCCAGCGACGAGCAAGCTCAAACGTGTCAATAGGGCGGTCTTCTTCATTAACTAACGGCGTTAAAATACGGCCTTCAGTTCTGTCATCGTTAAACGCCAGGCGGTCTCTTATCATGCCTTGACCAAACTCATCGATGATTTGTTCTTCAACGTCTAAGATTGTTTGCTCAACAATTTTTAACGCGTTAATGGTTGCTAAATCTGAGACGTTTTCATTCATCTCTATTTTAACGCTTGGGAAGTCATGAGGTACTTTCGGATTGGGGACCATTCTTACGTAATTAGCACCAATAAGCCCCATACTTAGCATTAGCATTGCGACGAACATCATGAGTACAGCCCAGCGCCATTCAATCGCTTTCGCTAGAGAACGCTTGTAAGGACCGTTAACAAAAGCAAAGAATCGCTTGTTAAAACGCGACCGCCAGCTATTTTGTTTAACTGGGGAAAATTTAGTGTGGGCTAAGTGGGCCGGCAGAATGAGCTTAGATTCAACTAGACTGAATGCTAAACACAAGATTACGACAACAGCGATATTGTAGAAGAATGCGCCTTCAGGCCCGCTGCTTAGCGTAAACGGAGCAAACACGGCGATAGTGGTTAAAACACCGAATGTGGCGGGCGTAGCTACGCGCTTGGCACCGCGGATTACATTGTCAACACCGCCACCTTTGCTTTCAATTTCGGTGTAAGCACTCTCGCCAATAACGATCGCATCATCAACCACAATACCCAGTACCATGATAAATGCGAACAGCGAAAGGATGTTTATGCTTACACCAAACAAAGGCATTAGCATCATGGCACCAAGGAAACATACCGGTAAACCAACCATAACCCACACGGCAAGCCTAAAGCGCAAGAACAGGGTTAACATTAGCGCCACTAGAATTGAGCCTTGAACCAGGTTCGACAACATCATGTCTAAACGAGCGTTAAGGTAATAGGTCATATCAACCAGAATTTCTAGACTTACTCCTTGAGGAAGGCTTTCGTTTTTCTGATCAATATAGGCTTTTACGGTTTCGGCTACAGGAATGGTGTTTTGGGTTTTAGTGGCTTTAACGGCAATGTAGATAGCGTTCATGCCGTTGTATTTAAAGTAGCGTTCACCTTCAACAAATCCATCGTTGATATAAGCGACATCGCCCAAGGTTACCTTAGCGCCGCCTGTGCCAATTTTAATAGGGATTTGCTTAAACTCATCGCCGCTGTAGTACTGGTTTTCAACACGTACCGATACGATACCTGAGTTAGTTCTAAGCTGACCTGCGGAAATGTTGGCAGAGTAACTATTAATTGCCTGTGTGACATCGGCAATAGTTAAGCCGTACTTCCTAAGCGTATCAGGTTTAATTTCAATGGCAATTTCATCGTCCGGCGTATTGGCTTCAACCAAAGAGATAGAGCCAAGTTGTAGAAGCTCATCTTCCACCTCTTTTGCCAGCACTTTGAGTTCTGATAAAGGCAAGTCACCGACAATAGGCATTTCAATAACTTGCTGCTGGAACTCTACTTGGGAAACATTAACCGGCTCCATGCCAGCGGGGAAGGTGGCAATACTGTCAACGCGAAGCTTCACCTTATCAAGTACATCTGTTAATTCAGCTTTAGTGTCAATTTCCAGTGTAACTGCACCGCCACCGCGAAATGCACGTGAAACCGTACGCTTAATCTCAGTAATGTCTTTTACTGCTTCCTCAACTTTAATGAAAATACTCTCTTCAATCTCTTGAGGTGAAGCACCAGGGTAGTTGGCTTCAACGGTGATGTAGTTTATTTCGATGTTTGGAAACATCTGACGCTGAATAGTGAAATAGCTCGCTATCCCCATGATGATGATAAAAATCATCAGTAGGTTGGCGGCCACGGAGTTTCTGGCGAACCAAGAAATAATGCCGGTTTGTGTATCGTTGTGGTTTTCCATGACAGCTCCTTAGTTCGCTTTTGCTGTCACAATTTCGGTCGTGGTCTCAATGACCTTAACAGGCATACCGTTTTGAGGATATTCGGGCAAACTCATCACGACTTTTTTGGCATTGAAATCGCCTTGAATAAGGAAGTCGCCATTTTCTTCGCGAACAACTTTAACCTTTTGCGATTTTAATCTGTCTTCGTCATCTAACGTCCATAACAATCGATTGGTTACCAACTCTTGAGGTACGCGGTATACGTCGCTAAGGGTTTTTCCTTCAAATGCGATTGTGCTATATGAACCAAACTTCACGATAGGCTTCGACGAATTGATGGCGTAAGGATCTTCAATACGGGCAACGAAATAGCTCATACGCGTGGTGTTATCTACCACACCCGTATCACGGTGAATGGTACCTTTTACAGTAGCGCCCTGCACATCATCTACTTCGATGGCGATTTCACTACCAATGGTGTTATCTGCTAGAAAAACACGGTCAAAGCCGGCTACAGGGAAGGTTACTTCAGCGTATTCGATGTTGTTAATGACAGCGACTGGCGTGCCTTGAGTTACATAGTCACCAGTGCTGATATCTCTCGATACTATAAGTGCATCGTATGGTGCTTTTACCTTACAGTTGTCTAAATCACGCTTGGCGATTTTAAGCTGCGCCTCTGCTGATTTTACGCCAGCTTGCGCACTCATTACTTGAGGTTTGCGAAGGTAAAGGTCAGTAACCCGTGCGTTAGGCATCGTTTTCGCTTCTTTGGCAGCGACATCAGCTTGGGCTTGCTCTTGGATAAGCTGTGCTTGCGCGCTAGCGAGGTTAGCTTCAGCCAGCAATAGTGCCGCTTCATATGCGTCAGCTTCTATTTCAAATAAGGTTTCGCCACGTCGAACCAGACCGCCGCTCACAAACTTAGGGTTCCAGCGCTCAACTTCTCCCGATACCTGAGCTGCAAGGTTTGTGGTTTCAAGGGGCGTTATTTCGCCATACGAGGTAAGTTGAACGCGCACGTCTTCTGGCGATAAAGCTTCAATAGTCACCGTTGGGCGGGTATCAACTTCTTCTGTAATAGTATTATCAGAGGCAGAGGCTTCGATTCCTTTCATACCTAAGTAGCCTACTAATAAAACACCAATAGGCAGTGCAACTTTCATCCATTTCATGGCTAAATCTACTTTTATAGCGAATACTTTACATAGTGTAGCGCTAAAGTGTTTCAGGAATACAGCGCAAATGTAACTAAACATGAGTCAATTTTGTGTAAAGTCAGTTATCCGTACTGATTTAAACAGGGAAATTGGTTTAGTTTTCCGAAAAAGAGGGGGAGCTCAACGACGAAAATTCACACACGAAATCTCGACCATTATCTTTGGCATAGTAAAGTGCTTGGTCTGCTCGACGAACGGCGCAGGAAATATCTATATCGGGATTTACTTCGCTCACCCCGAAACTACTCGTTACATGGATCTCGCTACCGTTAATATTAAGCGGTGCGTTGTTCAAAATATCTCGAATATTTTCCAAGGCATTTACAGCACCCGCTTCATCAGTATCGGTAAAGATGAACATGAATTCTTCGCCACCCCACCGTGCGAGAATATCTTGTCCTCGCAGACGAGAACTAAACACTTTTGAAATCTGACGAAGGACCTCGTCACCTTGTTCATGGCCTAAGGTGTCATTAATACTTTTAAAGCGGTCAATATCTGCAATGGCGACTGAAAATTTACGTTTGCTTCTCAGCATTCTTGCGTACTCGCGCTCTAGACACTGCTGCGCACCTCGCCGGTTTAATAACTGAGTTAAGTGGTCATGCTTGGCCTGGCGCTCAAACTGCTCACTTAAATAAAGTGCTGTGTCGTAACTCTTTTGTCTACTGTACTCATAAAACGCCGACAGAAATGAAACGGTTAAAAAAGAATACAGTAAACGAGTTTTAAACGCGTAGGTGTAGTTTGCTACAAATGAAGCGTCATTGAAGGCGAACAGCACGATGGCGCTAACTAGCGTATAGGCAATAAGTGCGATGAGGCCTCTGACAAAGCCTGCAAAAAACATAGTGACTGGCGGCACCAAGTAAATCCAAAGGGGACCGGTATTGTCTTTTCCACCGGTAATCAGCAGCAGGAGAGTCAGTACCATTAAACAGATAATGAGAAGTGTTATAGACCATGTACGAGCTTTGGCTGACGCAAACCGAACTTGTAAGCGCTGTGAAATAGCAAATACTACACTGGCAGTATAGAGCGTAGTTGAAAGAGAATATTCACCGTCAATAAAAGCCCTAGAGCCAAGCAAGAACGTGATAGACATACCCACTGCCGCAAAAAGGTTCACCACCATAATGCGTCTGTTGGTTTCATCTTTGTAGTGACGGCTTACGCCACTAAATACGTATTGCTTGAGAGAGCCGAACATGATTAAGCAGATTTTGTCACAGTTTTTCTAATATCTTCTGCAAGTTGTTGGATAGTATTTCTCATTGCTTTGATACTTGGAGAAAATCCATCATCTTCAAGGAGCGTTTTGTATAAAAATGGGTAGCTTTGCGTTTGGCCTTCCACGTGAGTAATCACATATTGGCCAGATAGAATAACTTCCCCTTCATAGGTGCTGACAAAATCATTGAGGTGCAACGCCATATGAATGGCTTCTTCACTTGCGTAGTGATCGGGGCGAAGCAATGACACTTGCTTTGATGCTAACGCGCTGGTTAGCGCCTTAGTAAGCCCTTCGTCTACAGGCTCGGCCCACAAGTGACTGGTTGAAATATGCAAGTTGGTGTCACTGGTTTGGTACACAAGCCCACGGTGTTTGAGATATTCCGGTAGGGTTATCTTATCTATTACAACAGCTGTTGATGCTTTGTTTACGGTATATGCACCGTCACCCGTGGTGTGAAGTAAATAGTATGTCAGCGAACGAGGCGCGCTACTACACGCCGATAATACGCAGGTGAAAAGCGCAAATACACCGATAAACAGCGCTTTACCTGTAGGTTGAGATGGGAAAACATTAAACTGCTGTATCATTCTATTTATTCCTTCCATCCTTGTTTTTGAATGTTTCGCTATGGCATTACTGTCAATTGACATTCACTGTAGCGTATTACTTTCTTAATATCGGCTAATTATCAAGAATAAAGAGCATTCATTTTTTACACCATTGTTGCTCGAAAATTAACCGCGCATTTGTTTGACTCTGCTGCGCTAATTCTTTGCTTTAGGTTGAATGTCCGCTTCATCATCCTTTGAAAATATTAAACTATTCGGAGACTGGTTTAGCTTTAACAATAAAGGCTGAATATTGCGCATGGTTTCTTGCAGCGCATCAACGGTCTCTTTTATCTCAGACTGGTTAAAACCACCCTCGCTGTAATTTTTAAGCAGGCCATCAAGGCTAACAAGAACCTGATTAAGATTACTATTTAATGCTTTCGCATCAATATCAGCGATAAGTACATCAAAGTCGCTGCTCGCCGTTTCCACAGACTCAGCAGCTAAACGCATGTCTTCAACGGCTAACTGCACATTTTCCACCATTTCCTTAAGCGGAAGCTGATTGATTTTGTCTAAAATTGCGTCGGCCTTTTGCGTCAATTGCGTGAACTCGTTACTAACAGTAGGAATTACTTCGTAGCCGTTAATCACTTCAATGCCGCCGTTACTGTCGGCATCAGGTACATGCTGTAAATCTACATACAAACCACTTGTTAATACATTACCCATGCGTAGCGATGCGCGAAGATCTCTTTCTAGCCAGTTTCGAATGGTTTGCTTTATTGCACTAAGGCCTTCTTTGGTATCTGGCTGCCTTGCTTTACCGGGGTAAATATTAATAAGCACGGGGATGGGATAATCTCGCTCCAAAATGTTGCCATCTAAAGCAGGGAAGGAGTTGATAGCAGTTACGTTGCCAATTTCAATACCACGGTATTCAACCGGTGCGCCAACGGTTAGACCTCGCACACTTTCATCGATAAGTAGCAAGTATTCAGCGGCGACTTTATAACGTGCATCTGAGGCGGATGTGCTATCCCCATAAATTGTGAAAAAGGCGTTATCTAGCACTTGTTCACCTTTTGGCACGCCGTCAGGGATCCCAAAGGTAATACCGTTTGCTAATAAGGTTTCCAAGCTGCCTGTTTCAATGCTTACACCGTTCGATTCAAGCAACAATTTAACACCGCTGACATCCCAGAAACGTGTCGTGTTGGTTATGAGTTTATGGTAAGGCGCTTCAATAAATGCGTCGTAATACACCACACGTTCTTCAATATTAAAGGTAGCGTCTTCAAACTCGCCAACTTTAAACCCTTTATAAATAACGGGATCGCCAGGTTTGTAGGCAAATTCGTCGTCACTTTTTAACATAACATGAAGCCCTGGAGTGCCAGGAGGCGTAACCGGTGGGCGCTCAAGTGCCGTAAAATGGAGTTGCTCTTTGCCTTTATCACGGGCTGACATGGCAATATAGCTGCCAGACAAGAGGGTGTTAAGCCCTGAAACCTCTGAAAAACTTATACGGGGGGCGACAACCCAAAACTTTGCATTTTCATTGAGTAGATGGGCCGCGCTAGCATCAATTCTGGCCGTGACAAGTACGCCGTTTAAGTCAGGCTTTAGCGTTATCTTTTTTACCTGTCCAATATCTAGGTCCCGCACTTTTATTGGTGTTTTGTTTACCTCAATACCTGTTGCCGAATGCAGCTCTATCGTAATGAGAGGGCCCTGATTCTTCCATTGGTAGTACACCATCCAGCCACCAATAACGATAACAAGAATTGGGATAATCCAAATGCGAGAAATGGACGAGGTCGGTTTGACCTTAGCTTCATTAATGTTCGGATCGTTTGTGGTCATGGTAATTGCTTCCACTGCTGCCAAATTAGCCTCGAATCAAACGTCATCGCGGCTATCATCGTTACAAATACAACGGCACAAAAGGCGAGTGCCGCTTGGCCCGGATAAATAGACATGGTGTTCCCCATCTGAATAAGGGATACCAGCACTGCTACAACAAAAACGTCTATCATCGACCAGCGGCCTATCGCCTCAGTGATGCGGTAGTAACGTATACGTAATTGTTTTGAAGTGGTTTTCTCTCGCTGTACGGAAAAATTGAGCCAAGCAAGAATGATAATTTTTGCCACTGGCACTACCACGCTGGCAACTAAAATAATTATCGCCACTGGGTATGAGCCCGATTCCCACAACGATATGACACCACCAATAATGGTATTGGGCGTCTCTTGGCCAAAAAATTCAGTATACATAATTGGCAATACATTAGCAGGAATATATAAGATACAAGCAGTGATCAACAACGCCCACATACGCTGAATACTCTCTCGCGCTTGCGCTTCACACAATGGTTTAGGTTGTGGTGGTTGGCCTTGAGACATCCACATGGCATAGCGTGTGGGATCAAATTGGGATATACAAAGAGCCGTGAACGCTGAAAAGCCAACGAATGCGTAAAATGACAGGCCTATGGAAACGTCGGCCAACTCGGTAATTTTGATAAGGCTAACCAAGGTACCAACCAGAAAAATTTCTGCCATGCTCCACGGTAAGAGGGCTTTCACAAGTTTGTAAAGCCGCGGCAAGTAAAAGGGGCGTCGGTTTTGTATTTGAGCTAACGATAACAATAGCAGGCCGCCTAGTACCATTCCGGGCAGCAATAATGTTGCTAAGCTGGTTACTATCGCTAGTGATAAATAATCGTTTTCGATGAGTACGGTAATACCGGTGGGCAAGTCAATACTGTGCTTTTGACCGCTTGCTTTAAATGTCAGAAAGTTAAAAGGTAACGAAAGTAATAAAAATATCAGGGCACTGAAGGTATAAGCGAGCAACTTTTCGCTTGCGCCATCGCGATGAGATATTAGTGTGTGGTTACATACTGGACACACGGCCCGTTGCCTGTGTGCTAGCGCGGGAATGTGTACCTGAGTATGGCATTGCTCACAAACTATAGATAACGTATTTGATTCAGCCATATGCTTTTGCACGCCACTTTTTGTATGCTCGTTGTATGATAGATAGCAGCCTAGAGGTATAACTAGTTGATTTTTAGTATCAACAGCATAGCTTATTGCAGGCATGTCGGGAAGTATAGCCAGTCGTATTTAACAGTAACCGTCATTCCGCACCTAATTAACTGATTTATTTTTCTTGACACCGATCCCCCATTTTGATCTATTACTCATCTTTGG
>NZ_JANHZQ010000049.1:0-27504 GCF_041414725.1 Alteromonas sp. DY56-G5
GGCTCATGGGCGGTAATGGCTGTGATTTACTATGCAGCTATGATCTCACATTCAGGACTTATTCGCATCTTCCCTAGTAGTGATTCATTTTTAACTAAATTAAAATGCAGAAGGATCATTAGCAATAAGAACATAAATAGCATTTACGATTTTAGCGAGATCGGTCCTTATTTGGATGAATCTTTAATTACGGTCTTCGAAAACAGTAGTCAGAATATTTAAGACAACAAGGACGTTTATATGTGTGATTCATAGAGATCGTTTCAATATAATACGACTCTATGAACAAAGAAATTAGACAGCGACTCAAGTGGATTGAGCTTTACGAAGAAAAAAGACTTCATCCGTTACCAAAGACCTATTCCAGGTGATCGAGTGCAGATGGATACATGCAAAATCGCTCCTGGAATTTACCAATATACTGCTATTGATGACTGCTCTAGATATCGCGTACTGGATGTGTTTAACCGGAGGTCGGCAGCAAACACCCTTATTTTTATCGATAAGGTAATCGAGGAAATGCCATTTCCAATACAGCGAATACAAACCGACCGTGGTACAGAATTCTTCGCAGAGAAAGTTCAGCGAAAGCTGATGGATTATGGCATCAAATTTCGTCCTAACAAGCCTGGTTCTCCTCACCTGAATGGTAAGGTTGAAAGGTCGCAAAGAACCGACAAAGAAGAGTTTTATTCAACAGTAAACTTGAATCTAGACGAACTAAAAAACGAAACATTGCCCGAATGGCAGCATTACTACAACTGGCAACGGGCACATGGTTAGTTAAAGGGAAAAACGCCAATGGATATTGTCTGTGAAAGACTTGAACAAGCCCCACTTTGAGAAGAGGTTCACGAGGATTATATAACTGAGGACGAGCGCATTCAGCTATCAAATTATCAACGCGACCTGCAATTGAGAAAAGTGAAATGATGTCTATGAATCACACAACTCATGCCATATAAATCGACTTTCTAACACTCCAAACAATGGATAGTAACTCGCGATCACAACAGTGAGCGTTGGATAAAAACTTCGGTCTTTATCGAATTTATTTAACTTCGCCAATCCTATTATTAAAACAGCTACCAAAGCCCCTATTGAAGTACTCACTAACACTTTATTTACCCATGTGCCGGTAATAGAAAAATTGCCCCTTCCAGCGGCTAAAACTTGCCACGCTTCTATTCGTCTTTGCTTGAAGAAAACGCTTTTAATGCTTTTTCCAGTGAATATTTTGCGTTAGGCATAACGGAACCTGTGAATTCTTGTACCGCTTGATGGATTTCATGCTCAGCTGGGTTTCTTTCAATTATTCCCAAGTTAAGTAACTTAATTCTGTCCGCTTCGTTTTTACTATGTACCACTGTGTTGTCCTGTTTTTGTTTGTTATGGCTGTACGATCAGGCGTAACGTAAGTCTGATCGTTGCTATTGAACCAATTACTTTTTATGGGTTTGCCCAGGAGGAACACGGTGGCAACTCCAGGGTTTGTGTTTTGCATTTTCACGAATGTTTTCGTCAACGAATTGGTAATAGCCTTCTTTCATTTTTGTCCAAAAGTCGTCCGAAATGTCTGCCCCGTTGTCACGAATGATTGTCTCAATGCCATCTAAATTGCAGTGGGTTGCATCGTAGCCTATATGCAGGGTACTTTTGGCGTCCTCAAATGAAACTGCATCGATTCCAAAGGTCCCATCAATGCCAGCAATAATTGCTTCTATGTTATCTTCGGTAATACCAACCAACTTTAAATGCCGTACGACTAAATTCGCCTCTGATACACCGACTCTGTGATCTAGATCGCTCATCTTTTCCTCCTATAAATCGATTGTTAACTTGTTTATGTTCGTCATTTCTTTAATTATTTAAAACACTATTGGCACCGAGCTGCTGCTTCATTAACGATTGTAAAATTGACATTCTTTGTTCAAGATAAAACAAAAGTTCGTCTACCGAATTTCCCATGACTACAAAGTCGCCCCCTGCTAAACCGCTGTCGATAAGAACGAGACTTCGTTGAAGGCCATTTGTGTACGTTTCTTCCAGATGTGCTTTGTGTTGCAGGTCTGTTTCACTTTGGAGTCTCTTCTCAATATTCGTTAAATAAATTTCCATCATTTTCATATGCTCAACGATGAGAGTTTGCCTATCAGAGACGTCGTTGATCCGTTGTATGCGTTGCATTAGTGCATCCATGACAAGCTCATTACTTCGAAGCATATCATCCGCACTCATCGACGTTTGAGCAGCAGCAAATGTCGCGGGTAACACCCCTCCAACAAACAGTAATGACAGTAGTACTTTGTTCATTTTGTAATCCTTAATTAGTGCTTGAAACGTTTGAAATACCCATACGGGGAAACCAACCTGGCGTCGTTTGTTTATAGTGTCTGTAGCTATCACCAAACTCGGATTCAGCTTGCTGCTCTTCTCGCGTGGCGAGTCGAGCATAAACGACAATAAGAATTGGAAACATAAGTAAGGTTGGCAGTGTTGGCCATTGCAACAAAAAGCCAAACATGATCAGTATAAATGCAACATATTGAGGATGCCGGCAGCGAGCGTACCATCCAGTAGTGGCTAAACTATGCGATTTTTGCGCGTGGTGTAGGACACTCCAAGAAGCGGATAGTAAAAAGAAACCTAAAATGATGATGACATTACTTAAGATGTGTAAAATATCCCAGTGAGCATCGCCGGATAGCCCTAGCAAAGTATGCCACAAGTGACCATTTTCATGCGCTAAAAAGTCTACCCCTGGATAACTTTCCGCTAACCACCCTGACAAAAAATATATTGTCAGGGGGAAACCATACATTTCGGTAAATAAGGCCACGATAAAAGCGGAAAATACACCTAGGCTTCGCCAATCTGTTTTCGACTTCGGCTTGATAAAACTAAACGCAAAAAAGATAAAAATGGCTGAGTTTATAATGACTAGTGCCCAGAGCCCATAATCAGAATCACCGTGCATTATTATTCTCCGTTTTATGTTTTCCTTTACGGGCCTGCTCTAACCCTTCGATATAGCCTTTTCGATATTGCTCATTGTCCTCGGTTTGTTCTTTAAATGTTTTTTCGGTGTGCTCATGTGTTTCATGTCCTTTGCCATGACTGCCGTGCATAAAAATGTGCATGACAAGGCACAACAACAAGATCAAGTAAGGTAAATACGGAAACACATGCTCACCATGCTCAACCAGCAAGAAGTAGCTCGCGGCGGTAATAAGGCCTATGGCAGACCAACCACTGGGGGTGCGCCAAAAGGGGACTTTTTGTTTACTCATAATACACCTCGCTTTGGTATCTTTTACGTTAATAAAAAGCGTTTAATCACTTGATCACCAACGTGCCACGATACATTTGCATCTGACAATGAAATGGGTAAACGCCGGCACTGGAAGCAGGAATAGTGACCGTCACTCGCTTGTTAAGCGCTAATGTTTCATTGATATCCAACTCCGGGATCAATAACGTTTCTGCACAGGGCGTTGCATCTTCTCTGACGAACATAAGCTTAACGGACTGATGCGCCGGCACCGTGATATTGGCAGGCTGATACACGCCGTCTTTTACAAGGACTTTGATACTGCCGTCTTTTATCTGGGTTGATTGTGCTTTGTAAAGCCAAAACCACCAAACAATAAGCCCAATCAGGATAAGCCCTGCTAAATTAATCCATATCATCATTGTGTACTCCTAGTGCTCTTTCGCTTTAAATAGACGTAATCGGTTAGCATTGGTCACCACCGTTAGTGATGAGAATGCCATCGCTGCACCAGCAATGACTGGGTTAAGCAGTATCCCTAAGAATGGATAAAAGACGCCTGCCGCAAATGGTATTCCGGCGACATTATAAATAAATGCGCCAAAGAGGTTTTGCTTGATGTTACGCAGTGTTGCTTTGCTCACGGCAATTGCATCCGCTAACCCATGTAGGGAGCCGCGCATCAACGTTATATCCGCACTTTCGATCGCTACATCAGTCCCAGTCCCAATCGCAAAGCCGACGTTGGCATGAGCAAGGGCCGGTGCGTCATTTATGCCATCACCGGTCATACCCACAATTTCGCCTTCACGTTGAAGCTCAAGTATTTTGTTTGCC
Source organism: Alteromonas sp. DY56-G5 (assembly GCF_041414725.1). Classification (NCBI taxonomy): domain Bacteria; kingdom Pseudomonadati; phylum Pseudomonadota; class Gammaproteobacteria; order Alteromonadales; family Alteromonadaceae; genus Alteromonas; species Alteromonas sp. DY56-G5. The sequence continues at coordinate 4,109 of NZ_JANHZQ010000049.1, forward strand.
TTATCTTCCGGCATCACTTCGGCAACGTAATCTGCAATCCCCGCTTTTCGGGCGACGGCTTTTGCGGTCAGTCGATTATCCCCGGTTAACATCACAACTCGTATCCCGTTATGCTGTAGCCGCTTTATCGCATCTATTGAGTCAGATTTTATTGGGTCAGCGACGGCAATTACGGCAACTAATGTAGAATCAATAGCAAAATACATAGGGGTCTTTGCATCCGCTGCTAACCTCTGCGCTTTGTCGATGTAATGATGAAGCTCGATCCCTTGGTCTATCATCAATTTTTCATTTCCAAATAGCAGGCGTTGAGAATTTAGCATGGCTTCAACCCCCTTCCCCGCAATGGACTGAAAATCAGTAACGGAATGGATCGGCACACCTTGCTCCTTTGCAGATTCAACGATCGCCATGGCAAGTGGATGCTCAGAACCAGACTCAAGGCTAGCCGCCAAAGAAAGCACATCGTTGTGACTATGATCTGAAGCTATAACGACATCTGTTACTTTAGGGGCCCCCTCAGTAATAGTGCCTGTTTTATCTAGAACCATAGTGGTTATTTTTGATGCAGATTGCAGCGCTTCGCCGTTTCGGATAAGAACCCCCGCTTCAGCCGCCTTTCCCACACCGACCATCACCGACATCGGTGTGGCCAAACCCAAGGCGCAAGGGCAGGCAATAATCAGTACTGTGGTCGCAGAAACGATTGCAAAAGCTACTTCAGGAGATGGACCATAATTCAACCAGGCCAGCGCACTGATCACGGCAATGATCATGACGACCGGTACAAAATAGGCGGAAATCATATCAGCTAATCGACCAATAGGCGGTTTAGAATTTTGTGCGCGTTTTACCATGTTAATAATTTGAGCAAGCGCGGTATCTTTTCCCACGCGCTCTGCTCGAAAGACGATAGAGCCTGATTTGTTTATCGTGCCGGCAACGACCTCATCGTCTTTTCGTTTTTCTATGGGCATGGGTTCACCCGTTAGCATTGATTCATCAATACTTGTCTGGCCCTCGACAACTAAGCCATCAACAGAGATGCGCTCCCCAGGGCGAACCCGGATAAGATCATTTAGCAGAACATCTTCAATCGGAATATCTATATCATGCCCATCACGAATGACGCGAGCTGTTTTGGCTTGTAAACCAATCAGTCGTTTAATTGCCTCGGACGTTTTACCGCGTGCTTTTATCTCAAGCGCTAAGCCTAAATTAATGAGACCAATTATCATGGCTGTTGCTTCAAAATAGACATGCCGCGCCATTTCAGGCACATATCCGGGGAAAAACACAACGACCATAGAGTACAACCAGGCTGTTCCTGTCCCCAATGCAATCAAAGTATCCATGTTCGCGGCGTGATTTTTAAAGGAGTTCCAAGCACCTACATAAAAATGCCGACCAGAAAACACCATAACACCCAATGTCATGATCCCTACAATCAACCACACGATCCGCTCAGTGGTCGTGTTGACGCTCATTTCCCCCGTCACCAAGCCATAAAGCATCAGTGGCACACCCAGAGATAATGCAATGACCATGTCTCGCATTAGTTTTTTATAATATGCCCAGTCCGCCTGTTCCTTTTCTTCAATGGCAGCCTCATCTGAATCCGTATTCGCTAATGTTGCGTTATACCCAGCTTGCTCTACCGCCTTAATCAATGCGTGGGAGGATGAACTGCCCATCACCAACACCGAGCGTTCAGCAAAATTCATCTCAGCATTGGTGACACCCGAGACCTGTTTTAAGGCCGCTTCAATTTTAGTCACACAACTGGCGCAACTTGCACCTTGGATATTGAGTTGTAGCTCACCCGAAGACGCAGAGACTTGCTCAGTATGTGTTTCACTCTCGACCGCCTTACTAGCGGTTGATACTTTTTTGTCACCGCCACAACACGAATGAATTTTCGCATCGTCCGTTTTTGAATTCATGAGCCACTCCCTCTCTAAATAATGTTATGATTTAAGTGATGTGAAACCTTCAATCAAATGGCAAATCGTATCGGCCGTTGGATGCTGATCCGGTGTATTTTCCCATTCTGAGATTGCTTTTCGCATGCGCAGTCTTAGCTCATGCATGTCCTGATACCGCTGTTCAGTTTCTTTCAACCTTTGTTCAATAAGGCGCCGAACCGTCGGGCATGGCGCGTTGGTTTGTGATGACGTGAACAGAATTTCCTTAATATCATTGATAGAGAAACCTAATGAACGCGCGCTTAAAATAAACCGTAGTCGTGTCACATCAGCGGGCCTGTAATACTTGTAACCATTGTGCGATTTACTTGGCACCAAAAAACCAATGCGCGTGTAATACCGTACGCTGTCCGCGCTAATCTCTAGTGCATCTGCAATTTGTTTAACGCGCATTTTAACGCTCCTCTTTTATCAACATAGATATGCGGTTAAGCACGCCTTTAATCCTATGTTCTACTCTCACGTTACTAGGGTAAACCTATGTGTTGCTCACAGGTCAACACCTATTCTTTCAGCAGATCCTTGGAAGCGGCTCATCTTCGAGTTCATTCATGAAACGTCTTCCTCCCATTGGCGTAACAATGGTCACGCGCCCTTTTGATTCGGTGTTTTTTACTATTACACCAATGTGTTCGGCCTGCTCCCCGTTTCGAATGCTCCGCCAGTGTTCTAGCACCTTACCGCTTATGTCAGGGGCAACAACAGCAACAATGCGTCCCTCACACGCTAAAACAAACGGATCAAAGCCTAATATTTCACACACGCTTGCCACTTCAGGTCGCACCGGAATATTATTTTCAATTAACTCGATATCGAAGCCTGTTTCATTAGCAACGTCATGGAGTAATACTGACAACCCTCCACGAGTTGGGTCACGCACAAAACGAACACCTTCCAAATGCTTGATTGGATCAATAAGAGGAACAACGCTTCCACAATCAGACTTTAGCTGACCTTGCAAACCATAGTCCTCGCGAGCAAGCAGGACACACGCACCGTGATCACCTACAGAACCACTAACCAGTACATGATCGCCTGCCTTTATAAGACTGGTATCCCAAATCGGCGCATCTCGGCTGTCTCCAACACCCGTTGTATTGATAAAAACGCCGCCACCACTGCCTTTCGGGACAACTTTCGTATCACCTGTTACAATGGCGACCTTCGTTTCTTCGGCAGCTTGATGCATTCCATTAACGATTTGTTTCAATGTTGAAAGGGAAAAGCCTTCTTCAATAATAAATGCAGTACTGATGTACCGTGGTGTTGCCCCAACGACTGCTAAATCATTGACGGTACCGTAAACACTCAACGCGCCTACATTGCCGCCTGGAAATGTTGGGGGGGATACAACGAAGCTATCCGTTGTTATACTCAGATAAGGACCATCAAAAGTTACTGTGGCGGCATCATGAAGCAGATCTAGATCTTTGTTCGCTTTATTTTTAAAAACATGATCAATGAGTCTTTTTGTCAGTGTTCCGCCGTTCCCCTGAGCTAATTGAATAGATTCCGTGCCCAACGGCTCTGATGATGAATGATTATTGCCCTCTGCGCTTTTCATTATGACCTCCGTGAACAGTATTCGTGGATTTGCCCAACACTTATTGCGGCATCGTTTAATGGCAAACTACTTGGAATAACCACAGGAATGTCTGATTGTAAAAACCGTTGTGATATACCGTCACACAAAATGCGATTTTGGAAGACGCCTCCTGCCAATCCAATGTGGTCAAAATTAAACTTTTTACGGCAATGTAGGGTTACCTCCCATACCGTTTCAATTAACGAAGCGTGGAAATTTGCAGCACGAGTTTGAGGAGACACTTTGAAATCAAATAGTTCCGGTACCAGTGTTCGCCAATCCATTTGAATAAATTCGTCGTTTTTCTGGACCAACGTTAACGGCATAACCTTAGAGGGCGTCGACGCAACGCTTTCCAACATCATCGGCGCCTGCCCTTCATAAGAGACTTCGCTCTGTTCACAGCAGGCAAATGCCGCCGCGTCGAACAGTCTTCCCATTGAACTACTAACATGACAATTGAGTTCGTTTTGCCATGCGTTGTAGCTTAATTGTTGTGGATCAAATGGTTTAAAATCAATGCCGGTGAAATTAGTACCCCACACTAGTGATGCTGCACTTCGCCATGGTTGATTTGGAACCTTGTTGCCGCCTTGCAACTTCATAGGCGCTAATGAGGCAACACGTTTCCAATTGCCCGGCGTCCCACAAAAAACTTCCCCTCCCCACATCTCGCCATTCTCGCCTAATCCCGTTCCATCCCACACGAAAACCAAGCTTGGTGTCGATATTTCAGCAGCTAATGCCCACGCTGATGCATGAGCGTGGTGATGTAAAACTTTAGTAGTCGGTAGTTCACTGCCTTTGGCCCAACGGGAACTGATATAGCCAGGATGGCTATCGCAAAGAATACGCTGTGGATGAACATGATAGAGAGCTTGAAAGTCACTGATACATTTTTCAAAGTGCGCTTGCATTATCGGAGAATCGAGGTCGCCAATATGCGGTGTTACGATAAGTCGATTGTTCAAAGCTATTGCGACTGTATTTTTCTGATTCGCGCCAACAGCAAGCATTGGTTCCTGCACAGTATATGGCAATGATAATTCTATCGGACTTATACCCCGCCCCAGGCGAATTGGAATGGTGCCTGACTTAAGCGTTCGCAGCACAGAATCATCCAGTTTGTGAAAAATGTCTCGATTATGGTGCACGAAGATGTCTGCCAACATCGTAAGGTGTTGCTGTGCCGATGACGTCGATGTGACCATCGGTTCACCGTAAATATTTCCTGACGTAGCCACCATGGGGCGATTGAATTGCTGCATAATGAGTAAATGCAGTCCGCTGCACGGCAACATCACCCCCAAATCACGAAGCATGGGCGCTACGTTATCTGCAATGGGTACATTCGATTGCTTTTTTGCAAGTAAAATGGGTCGCACGGGGCTTAGTAAGAGCGCTCTTTGATGACTGTCTACAGCAACGCATTTATCTAACCAATCCTCACTTGTTTCGTCTGCACGAGGCTCTGGGAGCATGACCGCGAAAGGTTTATCTGGTCTATTTTTACGCTGGCGTAAAAGGTCTACCGCTTCAGTGCTTTGTGCGTCACAGAGCAAGTGATAACCGCCTATACTTTTTAACGCGACAATTTTGCCTTGATTCAAATATGCGACAACCGTTGCTACAACATCAACATCGCCTTGCGAGACCACGCGCCCGCCGACAGTTGAACAAAATACTTCAGGCCCGCATACGCGACAGCTTATTGGTTGAGCATGAAAGCGCCTATCAGTTGGCGATTGATATTCTTTACGACATAACTCACACATTGGAAATGCTGACATACTCATGTTCTTTCTGTCGTATGGCATTGCTCGCAGCATAGAAAATCGTGGACCACATTTACTGCAAGCGATAAAGCTATAGGTGCCACGTCGGTTAGTATTTGACAGTAACTCAGCTTTACACGCTCCACACAAATAGACATCTTTGGGGATTGATATCGCCCCGCACGCTATATCATGACCGCTTTCTTTTATCGTGAACGAGTCTACATTACTCAGTTTAACCTGCTTCTTTTCCAGCAAGGATATGGAAACTAGCGACCCATTGTTCAGTAAGTCGAATACAAATTGTTCAACGTCTAGCTCAGTGCCTTCAGCGTGTATTCGCACACATCCACAGTCGTTTTGTACCCAACCAACAATACTTTTTTCATACGCTAAGCAGTAAACTAACGGTCTGAACCCAACCCCCTGGATGACTCCAGTAATGTTCAACTCATAGGCGATAGTTTTACTCTTATTCGTATTGGCAACATATGTGCGGGCAGTTGTCATCACTTCATCTCCACCTTTAGCGTATTCCCCTTTTTGATAACATTTGTTATCGAGCGCTCACCAGAGCTATACCAAATTCGGCAAGCCCCCTCATCAGACACCATACATGCGCCTTTAGGGGATGCTGGTTTGCATTCCTGACCAAAAAACGGGCACGCATCAGGTGTCATTTTTCCGAGGATCACTTTTTCACAGGGCGATGTGGTTTCAGGAACGTTTTGCGCACATTGCGAAGGGAAATCGACTGGCGCATAATCGTTTGTGGCGTCTAGGTGCGATAGTCTCGAAGCAAAGGAAAATCCAGAACCAGGAATAACACCAATTCCTCGCCAATGTGCGTCAACGATAGTGAACGCTTTATTGATTATTGCTTTAGCTGCTGCATTGCCGTTTTGCTTTACCACTTCGGGATAGCGGTTACTCAGTGTGACGACTTTATTTGAACAATTACCGAGCAGCGTTTGGAGCGACAACAGCAAACTTTCTGGATGAAAACCAGCAATACTGACAGGCAAATTATGATGGTCGATTGCAAACTGCCATTCTTCACTACCCATAATTGTCGCAACGTGGCCTGGCGCAATCAGTGCATCAAAAGTATTCGGTTGACTCTCAAGCACATGGGCAACTGCTGGCCAAGTAAGTCGTCCAGACAATAATACTTTAAAGTTATTGGGTAAATCATTAAGCAGTGTTGCTGCAATCGGTGCCATAGTCGTTTCAAAACCAACAGCAAAAAACACAATAACCTTACGAGGTTCTTCCAATGCTATAGATACCGCTTCTTGAGGAGAAGATATCGGACGGATATCGGCCCCTTGATTTTTTGCGTCTATCAATGAGCTACAGCCACCCATTTCGTGTTCGACTGGGACGCGGAGCATGTCACCAAAACTAACGATAACGACATTTTCGTTAATGGCTAAGTGTATCGCGTATGCAATATCCTCTTCGGGGCAAATACAAACGGGGCACCCTGGCCCAGGTATCAGATGAATATTGTGCTGAAACAACGTTCTAAATCCAGCGCGCGTAATCGCACGCTCATGGCCACCGCAAACATTAAGAATACGAAACGGTTTTGAAAGCGAGGTATTCTTAATGTCTCTTAGCAACGATTCAACACTGTACATAAGACTTTAGACTCCGCTATTTTGTAACGACTGAGACTGATGAGCTGTAATGGCGTGCGTAAAATAAGAAAACCAACGCTCTAGATGTTGACTTTTCAATGAAGACACTTCGAGAACGGGCGCATCGTTGCCCACTTTACGAAATGATTCAATCGCGCGAGGTACATTGAATTCATCGTGAAATTGCAAGTAATCGGTCTTAGAAATAAGCATGACGTCCGCGGCACGAAACATCACTGGGTACTTTTCAGGCTTATCATCACCTTCTGGTACGGACAGCAAAATAATGTTTAAGTGCTGTCCTAAATCAAAACACGCTGGACAAATCAAATTGCCAACATTCTCTATAAACAAAACGTCTAGTTTTTGTAAGCTAAATCTTCCAAGTACCTTTTGCACCATACTGGCGTCCAAGTGACACCCTTGGCCCGTGGCGATTTGCTCCGCCTGCACACCATGACGTCTAATTCTATTTGCGTCATTTTCAGTTTCGAGGTCGCCTTCAATCACCGCCATCGCGTATTGCGACTTAAGCGCACGTATCGTTTCTTCGAGTAGCCGGGTTTTTCCACTGCCTGGGGATGACATCAAATTAATCACTAGTACATTATGTGCGTCAAATAAAGCACGGTTTGCTATCGCTTGGCTGTCATTGTTGCTTTTTAAATTTGCGTGAACCTCAACGATATTTGCTGATGGCTTGTCAGTTTTCTCTGATTTTACTTGCGTTTCGCAACCACAGTTACCGCACATGTTTTCTCTCCTTTGATTCTGTAAAATTGTCAGGTGCGATAAACTCTATTCGTTGCAATATAAATTCATCGCCCTCAATGAGGTCGGTTTGCCAAGCACCGCAACTTGCACATAGGATACTATTCACCGAAACTCGGCTGAATTCGCCACACAATTTACAGCGTATCTTGATAGCGCTTGTGTCAATTCTAAGCGTTGCCTGATCGCCAATGGTGTGAGTTCTACACGCCAAGAACGCATGGTGCAGCAAGTCAGGCTCAACACCTGACAGTGGGCCGACTTTGACGTGAACCAGACTGACAGACTTATTCATGTTTGCTCGCTGGTGAACAGCGACTGTGTCAAGCAAGCTATAGCAAAGACTAATTTCATGCATCGTAAGCAATGACCTGATCGAGCATCTCCCATGTCACCTGCGCGTCATCATAGGTGATCACTTGGAGAGCATAACCAACATGTACCATCACATAGTCGCCAACTTTGACCTCTAGCCCTTGCACTAAATGTAAACTCACCTCGCGAGAGACACCTTTCGCTTCACACGTTGCGTTAAAGCCTTTAATTGCAATGACTTTCATGGGGATAGCGAGACACATTACTGTTTTACCCGTTGATAGGGCCTACTTGCTCTAGCTCGATAAATAAACAGCGCAACGGTGACAAGCACGATTGTTGACACCAGAGATCCCAAAAGTAGTGAATGATCGCCTTGATGACCCGGGTGCGCATAACTAACGGGTGAACCTACCACCAGATAGAAAAAGGCAATTAAAGAAGTAACTGACTTTCTAATACTATTTTTGATTTTCATAATATTCCTCAAGTAAGGTTAACGAACTTTTAGACGCAAACGCTCTTCCCCTGTTTCGTCCATTACGTGCACGGCACATGCTAAGCAGGGGTCAAAACTATGAAGTGTTCGCAAAATCTCTAAAGGTTGGTCAGGATCATGTAGCGTATGTTTATCTTGCAGAGCGGCTTCATAAGCACCTGCCTGTGAGTTGGGATCTCGAGGTCCAGCGTTCCATGTCGTAGGCACGACACATTGGTAATTCTCAATTTTGCCATTTTGCATGACCAACCAATGCCCCAACGCGCCACGAGGCGCTTCCATCACGCCTACCCCCTGGCCTTTAATTGGCCAATTGGTAGGGTCAAAATACAGAGGGTTAAACGTATCGGTATCGCCCTTTGCGATATTATCCAATAGTTGGTCATACCAAGACTGTAGCTGGTTAACCACAATTTTTGTTTCCACTGCTCTGGCGAGCGTCCTACCGAGTGTGGAGAAAAGTGCAGAGGTCTCTAAATCCAAGATAGAAAGAGATCGATTAACGATGTCTTGCGCAGCGGCATCTTTTTTAGCATACATCATTAGCACGCGAGCCAGCGGTCCCACCTCCATCGCATGGCCTTTCCAACGCGGACTTTTTAACCATGAATATTCAGCCCCTACATTTAGGTGCTTGTAAGGCGGTTTCGGACCAGTATACTCGAGTGTTGTTTGTCCATTAAAAGGGTGTAAACCACTTGCGTTCCCTCCACTATATCGATACCAGGAGGAAGAGACGAATTCTTGAATTTCAGAGGGATCATCTAGATCAAGGTCATGCACTTTACTCAAGTCTCGACCAAGTATTGCACCTCGTGGAAACAAGAAAGAATCAGGGTCATCCATTGATGTCATGGGTAAGTCTCCATAGGTAAGAAAGTTACCCAGCCCTTCCCCTCGTGTCCCCCACTCTTTGTAATAACCCGCAATCGCCACAATATCGGGGTAATACACCTGATCGACAAAGCTCTTCATTTGCGTGATAGCATCTTGTAGTTGAACTAATCGACGCGTGTTAATACCCGTTGACGCATTGAGATTAATCGGTGAAGGCACGCCGCCAACGACAAAATTAGGATGAGGGTTTTTCCCTCCAAATATGGTGTGAACTTTTACAACATCACGCTGCCACGTTAGCGCATCTAAATAATGTGCTAATGCCATCAAGTTAACTTCAGGTGGCAGTTTATAGCCAGGATGCCCCCAATACGCGTTACTGAATATCCCTAGCTGCCCAGACTCAACCAGCGTTTTGACTTTTTGCTTCATATCTTTGAAATATCCCGGCGATGAACGAGGATAATCACTCAATTGACCGGCGAGCGCAGCGGTTCTCGTTGGATCTGCATCTAGTGCAGAAACAACGTCAACCCAATCTAGGGCATGCAAGTGATAAAAATGCATCACGTGATCATGCACATATTGGGTTGCAATCATGATGTTTCTTATCAGTTGTGCATTTTGAGGGATAGCCATTTCTGCTTCACTCAGTACGCCTATTGAAGTACGTGACTGTCGGTGCCCTTTTTTACCATGTTGCATCGGTCCTTTTGGCATAGATGTCATGGAGGGCTTTCCAATGGCAACCCCTAATTTTGCGTTTGACCGCCAAGCTTTTCTAATTGCATCTTCGACAGCACGCACCGATGCCATACCATGCACCAGCGTGCAGACGCCACAGATACGTTGCGCAAAAGCCCAAGCGTCACGCGGATCTCTGCCTTGTAAAATCAGTTCAATTCCCCGAACAGACGTGCCCGATGAGAACGCCTGTTTGATGGTATTCCCATCCATTTCAGCTTCTATTCGAAGATGCCCTTCAATTCGAGTGATAGGATCGACGACTAACCGGTTGTTACTTGCTGTATTTTCCATGAGCCTTGCCTATTATCTTATGAGTTTTTCCCAGCATGCTTCTGTGCACCTTTGCCGGGTTTGGATTTGTACCACTCCCATGGACCCAAGGCTTGGTAAAAGCTGCTTTTATCCCAGAAATCGGGCTCAGAGCAACCAAGACACGGATGACCAGATTCGATAGGAAAACTCGTGCCTTGATTCCATTTAACCGTTGCACATGCGTTAAAGGTTTCGGGCCCTTTACAACCAAGTTCGAACAAACACCACCCATTTTTTGCCCCCTCATCATCAAACGATTTTGCAAATTTACGTTGTTCAAAAAATGGGCGTCGATAACATCTGTCATGGATGCTTTCACCAAAAAAAGCGAGTGGGCGTTGTAATTCGTCGAGATCAGGGAGACGCTTAAACGTCAGGTAATGAACCAACACAGCTGTAATCGCGATAGGCAGTGGCGGACAGCCTGAAATGTTTACGATTGGCTTGTCTGTAATAATGTCGCTTACTGCCACTGCCCCCGTCGGATTTGGGTTTGCTTTAGGGATCCCGCCAAAAGACGCGCAGGTACCGATGGCAATAATACCCGCAGCATCTTTTGCCGATTCTCTCAGCATATCGACATTACTCATGCCACTGATCGTTGAGTATCCTGGGTTACCCACCGGAACCGAACCATCAACCAACAACAAATATTGCCCTTTGTGCGCGTTCATCGCCGCACGCCTAGCGTCTTCAGCTTGCTCTCCCGCAGCAGCCATTATCGTATGCTGATAATCCAACGAAATATGATCGAAAATAAGGCTTTCCAATGTGGGAGCATGAGAGCGCAATATTGCTTCGGTACACCCTGTGCACTCTTGAAAGGGCAACCAAATCACAGAGGGTCTTCTCGCATTGCCAAGGGCAGTCGCCAAATCGGCAACAGCGCTTTGCGGCAATGCCAGTAAAGACGCCGTTGTAGCGCAAAACTTAAGAAATGTGCGTCTTGAGATACCGGACGCTTGTAACTGCTTGTTTAATGTTGGTAGCGCCATTTCAATCCTCCTTAGCCGTTTCATCAGAAGATTGATGAGACAACGAATGGATGTCAGACACTATATTGCTGAGCGATAACACCATATCTTCTGGCTGAGATTTTATGATTGGTGGACAGGTACAGATATGAACGTATTTGCCCATGATCTCCACATCTTCGTTATAGTGAATTTCAAGCCAAACGCCTGCGTAGCGTGATTCGATTAGCACCGTATCACCCAGCGCCTGAATATCAGCTTTAACCTCTCCATGCCCAAGAAAAGCTTCTAACTGCGCTTCTTCGCTAGCGCTTAAAGGCAATCGTCGCAGATCAATCGTGGTTTGTTCTTGTCGTTCAATTAACTGAGACAACGCATGACGTATCTGATGCAAAAGCGGCATTACGTTGCCGGTTTTTTCAGCATTGGATGTCATAAAAATGAGTTCTTCGGTCATCGTGCCTCCTTTTGGGTTGCCGGTTTATAGGCCTGAATGTCGTCGCTTGATAAGCAAGCAAATGCGATATCGATGATCGATGATAACGCTGCATTTACCTTTGGACTCAAAGAGGTTCCCCACTCTATCGCCTCAGGCTCTACGCCAATTAACGTCACCGCAGAAGGTTTTGAATATAACGTTTGGCTGGTCAACAATGTATCGCGTAACGTGATCTGGTGAACGGAATGGGTCGTCGCTTGCTTAAACTGATCCGCAATTGCCTCGTCCTCAAACACTCTCACCGTACCAGGCGAACAGCGCATGTAGGCCGCGTCGATGACTATCGTATGATCGGAACTCGCGACCCACTCCAAAAGTTCATAGCTCAGTGTCCCAGCGTCAATGCAAGATACATTTGAATAAGACTTTAGCAGGGGTTGCAGAGCACGAACCGCGTGCACACCAACGCCATCATCTCGCTGCAGTAGATTTCCAACACCAATGATAGCGTAGCGCTTAGCCGCATTTTTAATTTGGTCAATTGTTGGTGTAGTTTCTAGTGATAGCATCGGTATTTTCCTTATTAGCTATGAGGTGCTGGAATTGACCAGCCAATCACAAAGAATAAACAGAGAACGATCACCGATAGACCAAGTAATTTTGTTGACCTAATGCGTTGACCTGTGCTTTGACGCATCACGAGTTTGATCACGATTATTGTTTGGATCAGGTAATAAAGTGCAAACCCTTTTGAAGCGAGATTAATAATTTCAAATACGTTAGATGACCAAACTAATATACCTGCGATGGCGATAACTAAAACGTAGTAAAATTGGGGGGAGATAGGTAAATGGAAAAGCTCTTTTAAGAGGCCTCCGCCACCGATAGTATCGGCTAATGCTGCACTTAACTGACTTGCCGTGGCGGCAACCAGTAATAAAATCGGCAATACCCATATTGCTTGCCCTAGGGTGTAGCTAATCGTTGTTTCGTTTAATTCCGTGATCGGAAAATTCAGGAAAATAGGACACGTTAGACCGATAAAAACAACATAGAGAAAAATAGCGATCCACTGAGCATAACGACTCGCTTTAATGCGCTGTTCTGGCGTATAGTTATTCCCCATAAAACGGGTTGTCTCGAACCCTTGCGTTACCATGAGCATCCCTGCGAGCATGCTAACAGTTTCAAAATGGCTCAATGCCTGTATCGCTTCATGTTGAAACCAAGCACTTTGTACTTGTATGTCGTAGGTTGCCAGCGCTGCGAGCACACCAACTATAATAGCCAATTTTATTGTCACGGCGAATAGCTCAATGGTCTCTAGCCCCCTAGCACCTCGAAGCCAAGCGACCACCATAATGATGACAAGCAACCCACTGGTAAACAGTTTGATGTACGTCGTATCAGAGATAGATAAACGATCAAAAACAAACGCTGCAAACAAACTAATATAAAACGCCACGGAAATGGCATATGCCGCACCAAGCGCCCATTGACTTGCTTTTTCAAGCGTCATAATACTGCTTTGTTGATTGCTAGCTAGCTCAGGTTCTGCGTGGCGTATATTGAAGCGAATAACCGACCCCAGCGCATATGCCAGAATGGACAACAACACTATTCCAAGCAGTGCCCATTTCCCCATTACCGAATGCAGCAGTGGTGCAATGATCAAAAAGCCACTACCAATAATGGAAGCCAACGGTGTGACTGTTGCTCGCCATTGGAAAGATTGTCGTAAGCGAGGCAGACACAATACTATTGCGATCAGCACCGAGGTTGCGAGCGCAATGGAATTTGTGATCACAGTTTGTACCCCTTAATGGTGTTTATACCACCCGGCACGCTTAATATCGTTCCAGGACGTAGATTGATGGCAGGCATAGCATTCCTCAACTTTAGCTTTAGGCTCGCCTGCCACTTTGGCGGAAATCATTTTAAAATGCTGCATATAGTGACTGGGCGGCGCTTCATGACATTGATTGCAATCACGTGATTGACTCGACGGGTGAATAAACTTTGGCAATGACCATTTGTCTGTGCTGTGACACTGCACGCAATCCTCTCCAAATAGACCTAAATGGCGATCATCGTTGCTGTGACATTGCGTACAATTTAATAAGGCTTCTTTATCACTGACCTCAGGGTGCACAAACAAGGGCTCAGGAGTTTGTTTATTCGCTAGTATGTTCTCCAAAAACGCCATGGTGGCAGCGCCCTCGTCAAACGGGACATTTGGGTTGGGGAGCATATTGAAACCAATGTCGACTAACGCTATATGGCTCATGAGCGAAATGTTGGCCGATTCACCTTTGTGCTCTACATGGCAACTTGCACATTCTTTGATGTCGGTATGAAATGCAGTGGGTTGACGCGCAACGATATGCGTATCATTTGCATGACACGCCACACATTTGTCACGCTCAACGCCCTTCACCGGTGTGTGACAACTCAAACAGTCATCCGCGAGAAAGGCATGTGCTTTATTGAGTGAACCGGGTTCAACCATTTTTTCCCATGGAATTTGTGCGCTATCTTCAGGCATATGAATGAAATGACTGACGCCAAAGCCAGCAGCAACTAAGCCAAGAACGATTATTATCCATTTCATCATAACCAGCGCAGTCCAAAGTAAACTTCACTGAAAATGTGAAAAAACAGGACTACATAAAGTGTCATTGAAATCACGATGTGAAATTTTAACCAACGAGCAAACCACACCTTCGCGGTGTCATGAATGAGAATGCTGTACTCAACATCGGAAATTGTATCAATGATAGAAAGAACCTGGCTTTCTTGTTTGAACAATTTACTTTGTGCTGAAGTAGGCACATTTAACGTGATGTAAGGAATATGTCGTGCGGATGTTTGGGCAAACGTCGAATATCTGTCATCACAGACTGCGTCTTTCAACGCCTGTTTTGCGTTAGAAAGCGCAACGTGGAGTTCATTTACTTGGCGCTTTTTCTCTTTCACATTCGATGAAATAAGACCGAGTACATATCGACCCACAAACCCACTGATCACAACGACCATCATAAAGATAACAAGCGAAACTCCGGTAGCACTATCAAAACGATGGGCACTATGGATCAGCGCTAGAATAGGCCCCAGCACACCAGCATAGATATGTATACGCAGGAGCGTTGGCATAGCGATGTGCTTCGTCACGACTTTCTTAAGTGATTTGTTACGCTTAATGGTCATGTATACCAATGGGATAAGCATTAATACCGAAGCGCTTAAACCCACGCCAAATCCAATAAAACTGCCTGGGAATGCTGGGTCTCTATGCCATAAAAAACCGAGCCATAGCAGGATCATTAGGACAACCAAGCTGCTTACAATTGTGCGCTCTTGAGAATTCATTAAGCCTCAACCTCCACATCAGATTTAGGGATAGCTTGGCACGCCAGAATATACCCACTGAGCTTATCTTCAGGCTCCAGCCCATCATCAACCTCCATATCGACGTCACCACGTAGCAGTTTCACCTTACAACTCCCGCACGAACCCGCTCTGCATGAATTCTCTATATCTACATCGAGTCCATCAGCGACGTCTAATACGGTCTCATCCGGACCCGCGTGGGCTTCGACGTCTGAAAGACTAAACCGTACTTGTCTGTTGTTGCCTGCGTTGGTGTTAGTGGCTAATTGAGGTTTAACGGGAGCGGGCTCTGGTTTAGCAGCCCCAAACGCTTCGGTTTTAATATGCGTGTTAGGCATACCCAATTCGGCTAGCATTTTTTTCGTAGCATCCATCATTGCAGGAGGCCCACAAATATGCGCAGTTTTTGAGGCAATATCTGGCACAAATTCGTTTATCATTGCGGATGAAAAGCGGCCTTGGGGCCCCATCCAGGATGTACCCTCTGCTTGAGTCATACTGACCAGTACTTTTAACCGAGGATGACGTGCTTGCAGATATTTTAATTCCTGTTCAAAAATAAAGTCGTTGGACGTTCGCGTACAAAACAGAAAATAAATATCACCGTCCCAGCACGTCGTCGTCAAGTAGCGGACAGCGCTCATCATCGGTGTGATCCCCACTCCCCCAGAAATCAACACCACGCTGTTTGAACCATGACCATTGAAATAAAATTTACCGCCGGGGGCTTTAATTGAAAGCGTATTTCCTACCTCAACCGCGTCATGCATATAACGAGAAACCACACCGAACTCCTCTCGCTTTATCGTAACTTCAAAGTAATACTGTTCAGTGGGCGATGATGCAATGGTGTATGAGCGCTTAACTGGCTTTTCAAAACCATCGATGTTCAGTGTGAACGTGACAAATTGACCTGGTTCGAAATCAAATGGAATGGTTTGTCCATCTGGGCTGGCTAGACGTAACGTTTTAACATCATGGGTTTCATTAAAAATCGCGGTTACTACCATACCGCCACTAAACGTGCCCTTGCGCGATGAGGCAGTGGATGACAATGCTGGCTCGCTACTTTGCGCAGGTGCCGAAGCATGCTGCTGGGCAGCCGGATTAGATTCGACAACAGAGGAAACTTTTGTCGTTGGCGCAGATGTGCTTGCGGTGTCAGTAGACTTAAGCTCTTCGAGCAGCGCGGCAGCTCTGCGCATCTTAAATCCATACACATACACCATAACAATTGTAAATATGAGTAAAACGAGCATCACTGCGCTGTGAAACGGTGTCATACCAAATAGGGTTGAAGTACCTTTTTCCGGCGCACTGGGAAGCAAATTCATTTGTGACTTGAACCAGGTTAATGCCACTCTTCGTGGTTCTTGCCCGTCTTGTATGGCACGTTTCGCAGCAAGACCACTGTCAAAATGGGCTATACCCTCTTTAACTGTTTCAACAGCCATTTGCATTTGGGAATAGTCATCAGTGGCAGCTGCGCGGGCAAGCCAATCAAAACCTGTAGCAAGTTGCTCACTTCCTTGTTGCATTCTTGCGGTTGCTTTAATCAGAACAGTCTCTCTTTGTTCGGGTGTAGCTGAATGCATGCGCATTAGCGTGGGATAGAGATCTTTAGGTTTGGGTGCACCCATTTTCTCCATCATTTTATCCATGCCTTTTGCCATACCGGATCCCATCATGGCGTCAGCATTGCCCAGCGGTCCTTTACCTTGTGTAGCAGTCGGCAAAACATCCGTATTAGCGTTGACAGTGGGATCATTGGTAGCTTCAGGATGGTGGCTCGCATGCTCACTATCCTCTGGCTGTTGCTGTGCGTAACTGCTCGTCGTTGCGAATAACAGCATAACGTTCAAAATGACGGCGTAACGCAGAAAAAATGATGTGTGTGGCCACCACATGCTCATAACTCACCTGTTTGTTCGGCCATCCACAGGCTATTTATCTTAGCGATCTGAGAGGGCGTTAATACTGATACCGCTTTCCCTACCGATGTAATAAACTGCAACCGCAAGGCGCTGTTTGTGGCTTCTATTTCAGCAATGGTGTCTTTGATATTGTCGTATTGAGGTAGCCCCTGAGCGGTCAATTCCCACAACGATGCTTCTAACGCACTTCGCTGCAGCGTAAAGCTTTGTTGAGTAGACTCCCATTCAGTTCGGATCGTGAGAAGCGTTTGGTACTGACCATCGGTCAATTCGAGTGTCTCTTTGTGGTTTAAGAAAAAAGCTTGCTCTCCAACGTGGTATAAATGCAGCGCTCCACTGACACCGGGTAAGCTTTCATTTAATGGAGAACCAGATATCTGTGTTTTATTTTGTTCAGGTGGTGTACCCATCATTGAGCTGTTTTTCATCATCATTTTGCACATCATTCCCATGCACGATTTCCCGCGCATTGGCATCATGCCTTTATTCTTACTCTTTCCCATTTTCATTGTGTTTGTTGCTGAAAGTGGCATTGATGATGTATTGAGTGAAACACTGGTATCACTCGGATTTACACTCTCATTGCTTTTTGGCTGGGTCGCTAATGAATTGTCTAACGAGCGCAAAGCGGTTTGGATTTTAGCGAAGTCATCAACGTTTAACTCAGGCTGAGTTTCTTTAGTTTCTGATGAATTGTTTTTTTTGTCTGGCTCAGTACTTTGTGGTACTGCTGAGCACGCGGTTGTGAATAAGACACTCACTAATACCAGCGTCACAATAACCGCTATACGGTAGGGTTGGTGATAAACTCTATTATTCACAACGGCATACTCCTAATTAAAATATTAATCAAAAACCACGGTCAAACTCGACCATGTCATAACGCGTAATTTCGCCATCCAGCACAATAGCTTCCGCGAAGTGCTTATCCTTAGTTTTTCCAAGACGAATTTTCCCAACGAACTCTCGTGAATAGCTGTTTTCACCTTCTGAGATTGCTGTAGGGTCGTAGACAGTTCTATAGACATTAAAAACTTGATGTTCCTTCAAACCATCCGTATCAGATACACATACCACTGCTTGCTTATCATCGACTGTAACAACTTGCCCACTCATGATGTAGTCGTGATAAACCTGGCTTGCGCATCCTCCGAGGAGTCCAACTGACAAGACTACAATTGAAAAAAACTTAATTAATTTATTCATGTAAAATTCCTGTGATTATTGAAATAAGCGAGACAGCAGGTCACCTCCTGCCTCGTAACGTGGTGATTAGCTCTATTTGTGTTTATGTATTGGTTTAGACTTTTCAGCGGTGTGCCCCATCATTTGGCTCATCATGTCTTCCATCATCGACATACGCTGTTCCATCATTTTCATTTTGTCTTCGGTGGACATATCAGTGTGTTTGTGTTTCATTCCTTTTCCCGCTTTCATCCCCATCGAGTCGCTTCCTTCCATCATGCCCATCATGTCTTGCATCTTTTGGGCATGCTCATGCAACATGGCTTCGCGCTTCTCCGGATCCGATTCACTCTTAACGGCATCCAATACTGCGCGCATTTCTTCCATATGCGTCTGCATCTTTTGCATCATCTGACCATCCATCATCGGCATATCAGATTTGTCAGTCTGTTGATATGCAAAAGAAGTCGCTATTGGCGCAACGACTAAAGCACTGGCCAGTAATAGTGAAGTAAGCTTTTTCATAAGATTGTTTCCTTTGATTATGCTCAGTTGAGCGTTTTAGGTTTAAAGTTTACGTCTTGTCACCTTAATCTAATGTCTTAGACTCAGGTCAATAGGCTATATGGACGATAAAAACTCAGCTAAAGCTTCAAGCTCATCATCTGTAATCGGCATTTGCGGCATTGCGGACGACGAGTTATTAAATTGAGGCTCCTTAACTTTGCGCAAAAAGAATGCCCTGCCTTTTTCGCTAATAACATTATCCAGCGATGGACCGAGTGTTCCGCCTGCGCCTTGCACTTGATGACACCCCTGACAACCATATCGAGTGAGTACGTCACGTGGATTGACTGTTAATGATTTAGCCAGAGTCACCTCTACCGGTTGAGCAGGACTAGAAGCTATTTCCATGAATTCAAGAATGGCTTATACTTCGCTGCCGGTTAAATGCGCTTTTTCGCGCATGTGTGGCATGATCACTCTCCACTCACTGATAGAAAACTCACGCACAGGCCTACTGTTATGACAACGCGCACAGTTGTTATTAATTAACTCTGCGCCAGAAAGTGTGGTTTCATCGTCTGCCAAGTTCGGTAACGAAATAAATGTGATTAGTGCACATATAATTAATTTCTTGTTCATGATATCCCCTAGAATCCATAGCTGAATTGCACAGCAAACCGTGTATCATCAGGGCCTTCAACTACGTCTGTATCTTCATAGCCCACCTTAATAACTGAACGAGGGTCCAACCAATAGTTGACACCTACCATCCAGCGCTCCGCTTCTTCAATTTTATTGGTTTCAGCATATTCAAGGACCAATTCAGTACTACCTAGGGATTGAAAAGCATGCCCAACGAAGAAAGTACCTTGTAAAAACCATCCATTGCGTGAAAATGAGTCAATAGTTTGCTCATGATCTCGCTCAACAAATGAGTCCGTTTCAGTTTTAATATACTCGCCTCTGATGATGGCGTGAGTACTAATAAAGTTGATATCAAACCCATTGGCTGTGATATCTAGTTGTCCTTGTTCGTCGTAGGCACCTTAATAAAATGTTTATGTATTTAATCGTAGTGATTTCATTTCAACTGTAGTTGATTCAGATCAAAGCATCACAACGAATCGATTACGGTTTGATTACATTTCTGTAATCAAACCATTAACTTTATTTATCCATTCAAGGACTTTACTTATGCTGAAGCTATCAAACATATAAGTGAGCTTTCACTCTTCTACGAAATAGGCTTTTAAGATGTTGTATCAACAGACAGCACTAATATCAGGCGCTAGCTCTGGTATAGGACTTGCGCTTACAAAAGAGCTTCTACTCTCCTACCCTTTTATCCAGATCGTAGCACTTTGTAGAAATCCAGAAACTTTACAACAGCTTAAAAGGTCTTATGGGGATAGGGTCAGAATCGAGTGTATCGATTTCACTAATAGGGATTGTATTAAAAGCCTTCAAAACGTTGTCAATCAGCATACTCACTTTAGCTACCTGATCCATTGCGCAGGTGTTGTCATGCCATTTGGAGATATTAGCAACGTCGCCCCTGATGAGTGGGAGGCAACCCAATGGATAAATGTCGAAGTACCTCGCCTTTTAACGCAGATATGCTTAAAAAAATTTAGTCATAGCCGCGTGATGTTTTTAACCAGTGATTTGCCTGTACAACCCGTTGCTGGCGCCTCAGCTTATTGTGTGAGCAAAGCATCATTAAATATGCTGTGCCAGTGTTTTCAACGTGAAGTCGATAACGATATTGCTGTTTTTACAACTGTGGCTCCTGGAAACGTCGACACGAAGATGCAGGAAACGATAAGGCAAGCCTCAAATCGAGTTTTGCCTGCATCGGAGTTAATGCGCAGTATGTTTTCGGCAAACAAGCTTTTACCTCCCCGATTAGTTGCACAATATCTGCGACAATTGCTAAGCGATGTCACGCCAAACACTTTTGGAAGTCGTAGTTGGAATTTACTAGAGAGTATTGTTGAAGTTTCACCTGCAAAACAGACAAAAACTGATTCAATTGACACGCGTGCTACTGAAACAAGCCTGGTAGAACTGGCAAGTCTTGTTGGCGGCGCATTCTGGTCACCGGGTAGTGCAGAATATGAAGAAAACAGGAAAGTATTCAATCAAGGTGTTTCGCGTTTTCCGTTAGTAATTATTCAACCTAAGACAAAGACCGATATTATACACATTGTCAAATGTGCAAAGCAGTTGCGCTTATCCATTACAATTAAGGGTCAAGGGCATGGTGTAAGTGGCATGTCGGTCCTTAACAATGCAATTGTAATTGATATGTCGATGTTTAAAACAACTGTACTGAATGTTGATAAGAGCTCAGTAAACGTCGGCGCAGGCGTCAAAAATAGTGAATTGGACCATTTTCTAGCGCAACACAATAAAGTGGTTCCTTTGGGTACCTGTCCCGATGTTGGTGTTGTCGGCGCAACATTGGGAGGGGGGATCGGTTTTTTGTCCAGAAAGCTTGGTTTGAGTTGCGACAATGTGCTCGCGTTTGGATTGATAACTGCTGACGGTAAAGTAAGACAAGTGACAGAATCCCAACATCCGGATTTGTTTTGGGCATTAAAAGGGTGTGGCCATGGTCAATTTGGCGTTGTGACCGATATCACGTTTAAATTACACGATGCCCCCCAAAATATTGATGGCCGAATACTCGAGTGGCCATTATGTCACGCACGATCTATTCTTAGGCAATATAGCAAAACAGTGCTCAGTGATAACAGATCGGTTTTTCTATATGCATATCTCTCGCGATCGATGGAAGATAAAGCTCGAATTTCGATAATGGGGTTTAGTGAGGACTCGGTGCAGGGTTTGGATTCTGTAGCCAAATGGCAAGACGGTGCCAAATTGTTAAGTAGGCGGTCGCAATACGTTGAATGCCAATCCAATGACTACGATAGTGATCTGAGTTTGTATTGGCGAAATGGCATAATTGAAGGCGAGCTATCAGACGAATTCATTGAAACACTTTTATCGTGTTACCGAGCTTGTCCGGGAAATTCAGGTGGATTTATGCTAGACCCGCTTTGTGGCGCTATTCAGGATGTAAACGCTGACGATTCGGCATTTATTCACCGCAACGCTTCTTTCGTCTGTAGTATCACAGGGATCACTCAAGCTGAATGTGACGATACTGAAGTTATCGATTGGGTGAATAAATCTTTCGATTTGCTATTACCGTTTTTTAATGGTCATTCTTACCAAAATTATGACATGGGGAATGGGTCGCCACTTGCTCTTTACTACGGCCAACACACAGCTCGTTTGAAATTATTAAAACAACAATACGATCCTACTGGTCTGTTTATGAGCTCTCTTCTGCGCCCTGACTAAAAAACTTTTAGTCATTGCTGTGACGATTTCGATATTGTGAACGTATGTTCTACCCATATTGAATTGGCATTGTGGTTACTTGTAACAAGGAAATAGTTTATGAAAAGATGGATATGTTTGTTTCTTGTGATGTCATCATCGCTCGCACATCCAAATGATCGTGAGCATGGCGATTTTTACAGAGGATTAACTGGTCTTAAAGCACAAATTGATGAAATTAATCGTGACTTGATTTTGCTGGAAAATGCCACCCTTTCGAGTTCAGAAGTCAACAGGCGACTGGCTCGGATTGAGCAACAAATTGATGACGCAAATAAGAAAATTTCAGAGGCTTCTGACGCAGAGTTACGTGAGTTGAGTGCTCAAGAGTTAGAGCAGGTAAAGCGGTCTTTGCAGGTTCTCAACATGTAAGACATTCGAATGCAATTGCAACCCCATTTAAATCAACTGCATAAATCGACTAAATCTGAAACACTACTCGCTTCTTGGATGAACCATGTTCAAAGTTCGCGAACGAAGGCAGTTAAAGATGAAGCTGAAAGCGACTTAGTTGCCTTGAGAGAAGCAACGGATCGTGAACTGATAGAACTACAAATGAACACGCAGCGGCAAATTAATTCACTGACTGAGAGGCACGAAAACGATATTGTTCGCCTCACTCAAGACCATAAGGAAGAAGTAAGGCGTCTTGAGCAATTAAATTTAGACAAGGTTCAATATGCAGAGACAGCATTTGAAAATCTAATGGGAGAAACAGAAACACAAAATGGGCTGATATTTAAAAACCTCGCGGTCTCCATATATCTTCGCCGGTTCTTAGTGGAAGATGGTTACGATCGGTTTTTTAACGACTTAACGCTTACTTCAATTGATGAAACAGCAACGGTTCGGTGTGATCCAAGCATATTAAGAGAAGTGATTTCAATTCAAGAGCACGCAATTTTACGGTTTGAAAAAGTCAAAAACAAGCTAGAAGATGCTAAAATGCTGTATTACGAAGCATTACTAGATCTTGCATTTTATGAGGCTGAAATGTCGCGGTTTGGTATATGGGGTTTTGCGCCCATCCCCTCGAAATCGGCATCAGAATGATGACGGCCAAATGAACGCGCTTTTTGTGAATTCT